>JBKHHV010000257.1:0-5515 GCA_046539005.1 Phycisphaerae bacterium | reverse complement strand
CAGGCGGCGTCCCACCTCCCGCTGCAACTGCACCAGCACCTCCCGCACCTGGGGCGAATTGGCGAGATAGTGGGCGTTGTCGGTAACCCGCTGGGAGCGGATCTCGCCGGTGACGTCCCAGCCGTTGAGCATCACCCGCAGCCCGTCGGGCTCGGGGCTCAGGCGGATGTCCGCCTCACGGGTCGCCTCGGCGAGGGCAGGGGGGTTCTGCAGGTCCACGCCCTCGTTCAGCGCGTGCAGCGTGGCGGCGCGGTAGGTCGCCCCGGTATCCAGGAACGCCACGCCCAGTTCGCGTGCGAGATTCCGAGCGGCCGTGCTCTTGCCCGAGCCGGCCGGTCCGTCGATGGTGATTATCATGGCGGCGGCATTCTAGCGAATGCGACCCGCCGATGGTAGTCTCAGCCTGCCATCGCTGTGGCGACTTGCCGGAAATACGCGTCCAGGTCGGCCTGAATGAACCATCGCCCCGGCCCGCCTGCCATGGCCACCTCTCCGCGGTTGACCACCACGATCTCGCCCGGCGCCAACTCCGGCAACATTGCCGCCGGGTACACCACCAGCGACGAACCCAGCACCAGCAGCAGGTCGGATCCGCCCACCAGCTCGGCCGCGTCGTCTATGGCGTGGACGATCTCGCCGAAGAAGACCACGTCCGGCTTGATCACCCCGCGTTGGGGACAGCCGCAGCGGGGCACCTCGGGCGAGGCGTCCAGCATCGCCAGCAGTTGCCCGTATTTGAACTCGCGGCCGCAGGCGAGGCAATGGGCGGTGGCGTAGCTGCCGTGGACGCTCACCACGTTGCAGGAGCCGGCCTGTTGATGGAGCGGGTCGATGTTCTGCGTGACGACCCCCGCCAGTCGCCCGTCTTCCTCCAGGCGTGCCAGGAAGCGGTGGGTGAAGGTCGGTTCGACGCGCCCGGCCGTCTCGGCCATGTCGCGCGTGAAGCGGTAGAACTCCGTCGGGTCGTGCCGGAAGTGGTCGATGTCGAACACGCGTTCCGCGTCGTAGCGCCCGGAGTTGTAGATGCCGCCGGGCCCGCGGAAGTCGGGGATGCCGGCCCCGGTGGAAATGCCCGCCCCGGTGAAGGCGACGGCGCAGCGGGCCCGGGCGAGCTTGTCGGCCAATTGGCGTGGGGTCAGCGTCGACACGGGTTCACCTCAGAACGTGATGACCTGGTAGCCCTCGCGGACGTACGAGCCGATCGGAGGATGCCCGGACATATCGGCGACGATGGGCAGGCCTTGCTCCTTGGCGGCCGAGAGGGAACCCATCTTGTGGGCGCACGCCTGGCAGACCGAATCGATCAGTCCGGCCTCGCGGACGCGGGCGTAGAGATCGGCGAACTCCGCCTCTTCGTCGGCCAGTTCGGCGACCTGTGCGGTGGCGGCCCCTTCGAGAATGATCTTCACGTCAATGTCCCGCTGCTTCATGTCCAGGGCATTGAGCAGCACGTGCACGAAACACATCATCTCACCCTTGAAGGCGAGCAGGACGACTTTGTCGGTCATGGGGGGTCCTTTCCGGTTACGGGTTGGTTCGGTGAATGGTATCGCTCCGGCTGGCGGGAGAAAAGCTCCCGGCTTGCAGTTGCATCCGTCCAGCGGCGGGGTAGACTTGTCGGCCATCGAGGACCCCTTGCACAGGAGCAGGAGATGGCGAAGCATCGGGCAGCAGTGGTGGGAGCGGGCGGTATCTCCCGGGCGTGGTTCGGGCCGTTGATCGAGGAGAAGGTGGACGTTGTCGGCGTGGTGGACCTGGACGTCGACGCCGCCCGGTTGCGCATCGAGCAGTACGGTCTCGACTGCGAAGCGTCGAGAGACCTGGCGGCCACGCTCCGCAGGACCCGTCCGGATTTCGTCGTGGACCTGACGGTGCCCGATGCCCACTGCAGCGTGACCTGCACCGCCCTGAAGAACGGCTGTCACGTGGTCGGTGAGAAGCCGATGGCCAACTCGATGACCGAGGCGAGGCGCATGGTGCGGGCCGCCGAGCGCGCGGGCAAGCTGTACATGGTCAGCCAGTCCCGACGCTGGAACGCAATGCACGAGACCGCGCGCCGCCAGATTCACAAACAGGCATTCGGCCAACTGACGGCCGCCAACTGCGATTTTTACATCGGGGCTCATTTCGGCGGCTTCCGGGCCGAGATGCCCAGCCCGCTGATCCTGGACATGGCGATCCATCACTTCGACCTGGTGCGGTTCATGACCGGCACCGACCCGGTGAGCGTCTACGCCCACGAGTTCAACCCCGCCGGCTCCTGGTACGACGGCGACGCGGCCGCCAGTTGCATCTTCGAGATGACCGACGGTGTGGTATTCACCTACCGGGGAAGCTGGTGCGCCGAGGGGCACCAGACCAGTTGGAACGGTGACTGGCACTTCCTCGGCAGCCGCGGGAGCATGGTCTACGTCCAGGATGAACTGCCGGAGGTGAAGGTGCCGGCCAAGAAGAGCGGGTTCATGCTGGGGTCGAAGGACAGGAAGATCACCCCGGCGAAGATGGCGGCAGACGGCATGCACGGGGCTCTGAAGGAGATGCTGGCGTTTCTGCGGACCGGTAAGACGCCCCAGACCGAATGCCACGACAACATCAAGTCGCTGGCGATGGTCTTCGCGGCGATGGAGTCCTCCCGTAAGGGCAGGAGAGTTCCGGTGGTGTAAGGGGGCCGCGGAGCACGCCCGCCGGCTTGCGGGGCCAAAAGAAAGCCCCGGCCTTCTCGGGGAAGACCGGGGCGGTACGTCTGCGTCTTGCGTGTGCGGTGTTCGTTACGAAACGCGGAGCAGTTCTTCGAGGCGCTCGTGCGGCGAATCGAGGCCGCCGATCATCGTGTAGACCCGCAGGGAGTCCTTGGTGTCCTCGTAGATTCCGCGGTGTACGGTCGCCTGGCCGGTGATGTCGGTCAGCACGTCGAACGCGTGGTTGATGCTGTCCTGGAGACCCGGCGAGTTGGCCATGATCTCCTTGCCGCCGACCACGACAGCCCCGGCGACGCGGGCGGTGTCCAGGTTGAACCCACTGGCCAGCAGGGTCTTGTGCAGGTTGCTCTTCATCGCCTCGGAGATGTCGTACTTCCGCTGGAAGTAGTCGACCTTGGTGAGGCCCATGATCTGGCAGCCGCCGGCTTCCATGATGGACTGGTAATCCACTGAGTCGAAGCTGGTGTAGGGGCTGGACAGGGCCGAGAGGCGGTTGAAGATATCGAACAGACCGGCGACGGTCGTGTTGATCGTCGGCCAGAAGTCGCGGACGGTCAGGCCCGGATACATGCGGGCGATCTTCTCGTTGTCGACGATGATCAGCGGGCTGATCTCGCCGTCGGCGGCCAACCGGCACAGTTCGGTGACCACTTCGTAGGCATTTCGACCGACCTTGGGGCTGGCGGCTTCGCCGTCGGTGGGCAGGGTGCAGAGCACGCCGATGCGCCGGTCGGGGTTGCGCAGCCCGATGTGCTTGGCACAGGTGCGGACGGTGTCGATCAGCGGAATCGCGCTGCCGCTGCCGGTGCCGCCGCCGGCGCCCATCGCCAGCATGATGTGGTCCACGTCTTCGCTGAAGGTCTGCTCGATGGCGTGGATGATGTCCTGGCGGTACTGTACCGCGGCCTGCTGGCCTCGGGCCATGTCCTTGCCGGCACCCTTGCGCCCGATGTCCATCAGGACCTTCTGGGAGACGGGCAGGTCGAGGTCTTCCAGGTCGTGGTAGGCGGTGTTGACCGCGAGGGTCTTGCCGTACCCGAGATCATAGAACGCCTTGGCCAGACGGCCGCCGCACTGGCCGGTGCCGATCCAGCCGAACTTGGTGCTGCCGCGCGAGGTGTCTTCGACACCCTGGGCGGGAGCGGTCTTGGGGGTGTACTCTTCCAGCGTGAGGGTGGGCACCAGCTCGTTGCCGCTCTTGGCCTGGGCGGTTGCCTTGGGCTTGGGGGCGGTGGTCTTCTTGCTGGCGGTCTTCTTGGCTGCGGTGCTCTTGGTCTTCGTCGAGGATGCCTTGCGGGCGTTTTTCACCGCCGAGGCGATCCGCTGACGCTGCTTGACGGCCGAGGACTTGTTGGCCGTGCTCTGCTTGCCGGCGCTTTTGGAGGCCGGCTTCTTGCGGGCCTTGGAAGCGCTGCTCTTCTTGGCCGAGGCGGACATGCTTTTGCTGCCGGTGCTGGCCTTACTCTTCGACTTGCTCTTCGTGGTGGTTGCAGGGGACATTCGACATTCTCCTTACCGTTAGAGTCCCAACGTTACGCACCCTAGTTTCCGTGAGGCCGGTCTGACCTCTACGCCGCAAATCGGAGCAAGCAGACGCCAAATTCAGGGGGAGTCAGGAAAAATGAGAAAACGTTCGCGACCGGAATGCCCGCGGGGCGGCATGTGCACCGTGCATTCGATGCGAGGAGTCACCGGTAGTTCACCGCGAACACCGCCGGCCGCGCTGGGAAGCGGCGGCAGTTCGGGCACCGCAGAGAAGAGCAGATCTGTCGTTACCCTCCGACCTCGGACCCCTCGGACCCTCAGACCCTTGGACTCCTCGGACCTCAGGCCTCAGTTCTCTCTTCTTCCATATCGAAGATTTTGCCCGGGTTCAGGATATGGTTGGGGTCCAGGGCCCGCTTGATGCTGCGGAGCATCGCCAGGTACTCCTTCGAGACGAACATCGGCATGTACTTCTTCCTCTTGTGTCCGATGCCGTGCTCGCCGGAGACCCGCCCGCCCAACTTCGCCGTCAGCGTGTACAGTTCGTCGATAATCTGCGGGAACGTGCGGTTCCACTGTTCCATCGTCCACTCGGGATTCTTGACGATCCGCGTGTGCAGGTTGCCGTCCCCGGCATGTCCGTAGGCCGGAATCCGCACGCCGTACTCTCCGGCGAGGCGTTCCATCTCGGCGACCAGTTGCGGAATCGCCGCCATCGGGACTACGAGGTCTTCGTTGCCCTGGTGGATGGAGACGATCGCGAACGCCTCGGCGATATTGCGACGGACCTTCCAGACTCGCTCGGAGGTGGTGGCATTGTCGGCCACGTAGACCTCGGTAGCACCGGCCGCGAGGCACTGCTCGCCGATGGTTTCGTATTCGCCGATCACCTGTTGCTCGTCGGGCCCGTCGACGGTAATCAGCAGCATCGCGCCGGCCTGCTGGTAGGGGATGCTTTCGTTGAGGTACTCGCAGGCAGCCCGGACGCTGGAGCGGTCCATGAACTCGATGGCCGTGGGAACCACCCCGCCCTCGGTCATGATCTTGGGCACCGCGGCGATGGCATCCTCGGGCGAGGGGAACAGCACCAGCAGGTCCACGCTCGCCTTGGGCAGCGGCAGCAGCTTGAGGGTGATCTTTGTAAAAACCCCCAGCGTGCCTTCTGAGCCGACCATCAGCCCGATCATGTTGTAGCCCGTGACGTCCTTGATGAGCTTGCCGCCCAGCTCGATGACCTCCCCGGTGGGGGTGACCACCTCCAGCCCGGTGACGTATCGCCCGGTCACGCCGTACTTGACGGCCTTGCCGCCGCCGGCGTTCTCGGCGACGTT
>JBKHHV010000256.1:0-5580 GCA_046539005.1 Phycisphaerae bacterium | reverse complement strand
TTCACCCCCCAGTTGACGCCGGGCGAGGACTACGAGGAGATGGCCGAGGAGTCCGCCCGCCTCAGCGGCCTGCGCGACCGCCTGCATTCGGGGATCGTTTCGGTGGTCGACGACGTGCACCTCAACGGGCACCCCGAACTTCGTCTGCCCAACACGCTGAACCTTACTTTCGCCTACATCGAGGCCGAGGCGCTCATTACCCGCCTGCGCGACCTCGCCGTGGCGACCGGAAGCGCCTGCACCACCGCCTCCCACGAGAATTCCCACGTGCTGGAGGCGATGGGGCTCGACCACCGCGGGGCCCAGGGCTCTATCCGTTTCTCCATCGGGCGTTACACCACCGAGGAGGAAGTGGATTACGCGGTCTCGCGGATCGCCAAACCGGTGGAACTTCTGCGGGAACTCAGCCCGTTCTACGAAGAAGCCCGCCAGGCCGGCGGCGGACAGTGCTGCGGGCCGGATGGCTGCTGCGGACAATAGTTGCTGTGGCAGTGCGGGCCCGGGGTGGCTACACTGTGTTGGAAACAGGCACAGGCCCCGCCCGGTAAGCACCGGCGGCGAAATAAGGAAGCACCATGCAGTTCAGCGAAAAGATGATGGACCACTTCGAGAACCCGCGCAACGTGGGCTCTCTGGACGAAAGCGACCCGCAGGTGGGGCTTGCCAGCGTGACGGCCGGTCAGTGCGGCGACGTGACCAAGCTGTGGCTCAAGATCGACGACGACGGGGTGATTACCGACGTGCGCTTCAAGACGTTCGGGTGCGGGGCGGCGATCGCCTCCGGATCGCTGGCGACCGAGTGGCTCAAGGGCCGAAGCATCGACGACGCGGTGAAGATCAAGGACGCCCACATCGCCCAGGAACTGGAACTGCCGGCCCCGAAGGTCCACTGCTCGGTCCTCACCGAAGACGCCGTCCGCGCGGCCATTGACGACTGGAAACGCAAAAACGGCAAGAAGTAATCGGCCGTACTCTCAGCAGCGGTGTCCCGGCCCGGTGCCACGGGCGTCTCCGACACCCGTGCTCTCTCGAACAGCAATGAACGCCAAGGCGACCCGCTGGCGTTTGACCGAATCTGTAACGGGTCTGGAATTCAGGGGGGCAACACCACCACTGGTGGAGCAGGGGCCATGTGACGCATTTTGACGACCCTCTTGTCGCAGCTTCGTCTTGTCGGGCCTGTTTCCGGTCGGGAAAATAGGGTGGACGGCGGATTGTGTCGATACAGAATGAGCGCATTGGCACATGGGAAATCTTGTTTTCCCGCACTCTGCCCGGCTCTGAGGCGTTTGGTATACTGAAGATAGCTGGGTTTTGCGTGCTCTGGGGCGTGTTTGAGGTGACGTTCATGAGGTACCGGAAAACCGCTGCATTCACACTCGTCGAGTTGCTG
The DNA here is from genome assembly GCA_046539005.1 of Phycisphaerae bacterium. Taxonomy (GTDB): domain Bacteria; phylum Planctomycetota; class Phycisphaerae; order SM23-33; family SM23-33; genus CAZFPT01. The sequence continues at coordinate 4,187 of JBKHHV010000256.1, read as the reverse complement.
GTGGTCATTGCGGTGATTGCTCTGCTGGTTGCGATTCTTCTGCCGGCGCTGAATACCGCCAAGTCCATTGCCCGCAGCAGCTTGTGCCAGAACAACCTCCAGAAGCTCGGGCAGGCGTATGCCTCGCGCCAGGCGAACCTGATGCTCAACGGCAAGCCGGCGAACACCGAGGTCATCCGCAACCCCTGGGGTTGGCCGGGCGATCTGAGCCCCTACGTGGGCGACATGGCCAAGCCCTTCCAGTGTCCCGAGGCCGAGCCGTTCGAAGAGGGCGGGTTGTGGGGCGGCGAAGACCCCTCCGAAGACGATTTCGACGGCTTCGTGGACCTGCCGTCGTTCAAGCTGCGCGTGACCATCGGCGGCGTGCGGGCCGACATCCCCATGGCTAACAGCCATCCGCGCATGAAGACCATCGGCTGGAACGCCCGCACCCACGGCAGCCGCTGGCAAGGCCGCTACGACGAGAAACCCGAGCAGGCCGCCCTGCTGGAATTCTGCGACGACTACGCCAGGGAGGGCATTGACGGTGCCCCCGGCGACTGGAGCAACCCGGAGAACCAGTTCAGCTACGTGCCCATCGCCGGCCAGAAGCTCGAAGGAATCGGCTGGAAGATCGACGCCTACCGCAACAAGAAATTCATTCACGACGGCACCGTGGTGACCGAGCGCTGTCCCGACGGCGGGAACAGTTCGCGCATGGTGACCACCGAAGTCGAAGGCAACGCCACCTACGGTATCAACAACCGCGTGATGGCGTTCCGCCGCGGGGAGATGCGGATCCTGCTGCTGGATTACAACCGGCTGGTTGCCAACGTCGTGGGTGCCGAGGCCACCGACATCTGGTCCGAGCAGATCGCCCCGCGGCACATGGGACGGGTGAACGTGGCCTACGGCGACGGAAGCGTGCAGACCTACACCCCCGACCAGATCGACCCGGGCATCTCCACCATCCACGAGGAAATGTGGAAGCCCACGGCCGACCCCTCGCTGCTGGGAGGTTGACCCGCCCATGCTGACCAGACGCAACATCGCGATCGCGGTCGTATCGCTGCTGGTAATCGTGGCGGTCGTGGAGTACGTGTGGATCTACGTCCTGCCCGAGGACGAGCCGACCACCGGCGAACTCGCCAATCGGGCCTTCAAGGCCCCCGAGGTCGACGAGCGTGAGGCGGCGGTAGTCAAGCTTGCCAACAAGGGGCGGTCGGCGGTGCCGGAGCTGCGAAAGGTCCTGGTGGAGGCCCGCGAGCCGGAGATCAAGGCCGCGGCCGTCCGGGGGTTGGGCGAGTCCTTCGACTTCGCAAGCATGGACCGCCTGCTCGACGCGATGGAAGACCCCTCTCCGCTGGTCCGCGCCCGTGCCCACGCCGCGGTGTCACGAATGCTGGGGCCCAACGCCCACTTCGACCCCCACGCTCCCGCGGCCGAGCGCAGGAAGATCGTGAAGTTTTACCGCGATGAGTGGAAGGCCCTTCGCAACAGCCAGCGCCTGCGGGAGCACCAAGCCCGGCTGGACCGCAACCTCGGACCGATCGCCGGCCAGTGAGCCGGTGCGCCCTCACTCCACGAATACCGCCGCGTACCAGTTCTGGGTGTCGTCTTCGCTTCGCAGCGGTTCCAGCGGCAGCCCGAACTGGTGGACCGTCTTGAACACGTCGATTCCCACGCTGTGAAACGCCGGCCTGGCGTCTCTGGGGTTGCGGCACGGCTCGCCGGCAAAGCCCGCGCACTCGCCGCACAGGGCGCAGTCGCTGAGCGAGAACGCCAGCGGGTACCCCGCCAGGAACGCCTCCCGCTCGACCGCCAGCGACGCCTTCTGGGCCACGGCCTTGCGGGTCGAATGCACCAACAGCCCCCACGAGTAGCGATTGAGGATCTGCTCGTACTCCCAGGGACGCGGCGAGTTGGGGCGCGAGGGGCAGGTGTGGCCTTTGCCCCAGTCGGGACAGCCGAACATGCACTTGAGGATCGTGCGGGGGTCGAAGACCACCTGGTCGATGGTGAAGGGCACCACGTCGTCGGCCCCGTGGTTCAGTGCCAAGGTCACCAGTCCCTGCCTGTCGATGCGTTTGGTGTGCGGTTCCATGCCGCGTTTGTAGCTCCATCGGGCGGGGCGTGCAAGAGGCCTCGCTCATGCCCAGGCCCTTGCTGCCGGGTTTGTCGCCCCGCTACACTCCGACCATGACGACGATCCTCTGGCTTCTGCTGGCCGCGTGGCTTGCGTACATGGCCGCGGCGATGCTCCCGCACCTGCTGACGCGCTGCCCGGGGCCCGGTCAGTCCGAGCAGGGGACGGTGGTTTTCGTGGAGTCGATCCGCTGGCTGGGGGTGCGGTGGGGGCTGCGGACCGCCCGGGCCGGGCTGTTCCGTGCCGGCTGGCGGGGGGAGTTTCGCTACTGGCGGTGGCACGCGACGTGGATGGGCTGGCTGGTGATCCCCGCCATCCGCAACGGCCCGATGCTGCACGACCGCGCGGCCGATCTGGCAGGGCTTCTCACCGCCCGCCGCCGGGAGCATCCCGATCGACCTTTGCATGTAATCGGTTATTCCTGCGGAGGTTGGGTTGCTCTTCGGGCGGTGGAGATGCTGCCGCCCGACGTGAAGGTCGACTCGCTGTGCCTGATGGGGGCGGCCGTCTCGCCCGGGCGCGACCTGTCGGTGGCCGGGGGAAAGGTGCGCCGCCCGATCGTGGTCGTCTCGAGCCTGTGCGACTGGCTCATTGTCGGGCTGGGTACGACGGTGTTCGGGACGGCCGACCGTGCATACGTGCCGTCGATGGGCATGCTGGGCGCCCTGGGGCAGGGCAGGGCGGTGCGCAACCTGCGGTGGAGGCCGAGCTGGATCCTGCTGGGGCATCTGGGGGGACACTTCAGTCACTGCGCGGCCGCGTTCATGCACAAACGCGTTGCGGTGGCGATGGGAATCGGTTCGGCCGACGGGGCCGGCGGAGGTAAGTAACCGGCTTGCACGCCTCGGGCTTTGTGGTAGAATCTGCGATTCGCACTGAACGAGAGATTTCAGCTTACCGGAGACACAACGCAATGGCGATCAGGGCATGCGATCTGAAGCGCGGGCAGGCCGTCGAGTACAAAAACGGCGTGTTCGTCTGCGTCGACAACGAGAAGGTGGTCAAAGGCAAGGGCCGAAGTTACCACCAGATACAGCTTCGCAACTTCGAAACCGGCCAGCTCATCCGCGAGCGGTTCCGCAACGAGGAGCAGTTCGAGCCGGTCCACGTCGACCGCAAGGACATGGAGTTTCTCTACTCCGACGGCTCCAGCCACGTGTTCATGGACCCCGAGAGCTATGAGCAGGTCGAGCTGCCCCACGAGGTGGTGGGCGACCAAGACGTCTATCTGCAACCCAATATCCGCTGCTCGGTGATTTCCATTCACGGGCGCGTGGCCGACGTGGAACTGCCCAACTCGGTCGAGCTGACCATCACTGAGTGCCCGCCGAACGTCAAGGGCGCCACGGCCACCAACCAGCTCAAGGAAGCCACCTGCGAGGGCGGCGCCCGCGTGAAGGTGCCCCCCTTCGTCGAGACCGGCGAGGTCATCAAGGTCGATACCCGCACGGGCGAGTACCTCGGGCGAGTCTGAAACCGGGCGTTTCCATCGGCCGGCTGTTGAGATACCATCGGGGTGCAGACAACGGATGTCTGTGCCCCGCTTGCTGCGCCGGGGGCGTAATCTCCCCGACGAAAGGACCGCACATGACGGCGATGGAAATCCTCAACAAGATGGTCTCCCAGGGTGTGACCTGTTTCCTGGCGACGACCGAAGACGGCCGCCCGCGCGTTCGGCCGATGGCGACCTCGCTGGTGGAGGAGGGCAGCCTGTTCTTTGCCTCGGGCAAGTCCAGCGACAAGATGCGGCAGATCGCCGCCAACCCGGAGGTCGAATGCTGCTACATGAACAAGGACTGGACGCACGTTCGCGCCCGGGGGCGGGCGGAACTGCTGGACAATCCTGCCGTCAAGTCGGCGGTGTGGGAGGCGGTCCCCCAGCTTTCGCAGTATTTCGAATCGGCCGACAGTCCGGAATTCGGGCTCATCCGCGTAGAGTTGACCGAGGTGTTGTCCATGGCGGTGGAAGAACGCGAGTATCGCTCGCTGGCGATGTGAGCCCCCGGCAGGTGGCAGGGGGGGCGGTGCCCTGCGGGGTCGGAAGGTGGGTGCGAGGTGGTCT
>JBKHHV010000026.1:0-19479 GCA_046539005.1 Phycisphaerae bacterium | reverse complement strand
TGTAACTTTCTCTTTACTCAGCGCGTTGCAATCCGAAGCAAACAAACTGAACGCTTGGAAGCGTCCCGGTTTGCCGCGCGCCCAGATAGAATGGGAAAAGAATGTCAACATTCAGTGACAAGCAACGTGAAATCGCCAAGCAGCTTTCGCCGGAAGCCCTGCGCTCCCACTGGGGAGACTGGAAGTGGCAGCTCAAGCACAGCATCACCGACATCGACACGTTCGAGAAGGTGCTGGGCATCGAGTTCGAGCCGGCCGAGCGGGCCCAACTGGACCAGACGCTCGCCAAGTTCCCGCTGTCGATCACGCCGTACTACCTGTCGCTGATCGATACGGAGGACTTCCGCAACGACCCGGTCTTCAAGCAGGCGTTCCCCTCGCCGTCGGAGCTGGACGTGGTCGACTATGACATGTCCGACCCGCTCCACGAGGACGAGGACTCCCCGGTCGACGGCATTACCCACCGCTACCCCGACCGGGTGCTTTTCCATATTTCCAACGTCTGCAGCATGTACTGCCGCCACTGCACGCGGAAACGCAAGGTCGGCGACGTGGATTCGGTCCCCTGCAAGCGGGACCTGCAGGCCGGGCTGGAGTACATCCGCAATACCCCGGTCGTCCGCGACGTGCTGCTTTCCGGCGGCGATCCGTTCCTGCTGAGCGACGAGCGGATCGACTGGATCCTGACCGAACTGGGCAAGATTCCGCACGTCGAGGTGGTCCGCATCGGCACGCGGACGCCAGTGGTGCTGCCCCAGCGGATTACCGACGGGCTGGTGGAAGTGCTCAAGAAGCACCATCCGCTGTGGATCAACACCCACTACAACCACCCGCGTGAACTCTCGACCTCGTCGCGACAGGCCCTGGCGAAGCTCGCCAACGCCGGGGTCCCGCTGGGCAACCAGTCGGTGCTGCTGGCGGGCGTAAACGACTGCCCGCGGATCATGAAGTCGCTGGTCCAGAAGCTGGTGGCCAACCGGGTTCGTCCCTACTACATCTACCAGTGCGACCTGTCGGAAGGACTGCAGCACTTCCGCACGCCGGTGGGCAAGGGCATCGAGATCATGGAAGGTCTCATCGGGCACACCAGCGGTTTCGCCGTGCCCCGCTACGTGATCGACGCCCCGGGCGGCGGCGGGAAGATTCCCGTCATGCCCAACTACCTCGTCTCGTGGTCGACCAACAAGGTCGTGCTGCGCAACTACGAGGGTGTCATTACCACCTACAAGGAGCCCGACTCCTACGAGCCGTGGTTCTGTGACCGCAAGTGCGACAAGTGCGACCTGGTGCTGAAACTCGACGACGCCGACGAGGAGAAGGCCGTCGGCATCTGCCGGCTGCTGGACGACGTTGACGAGACGATCTCGCTGGTGCCCGAGAACAACGCCCGCCTCACGCGGCGTGAAGAGGCAGACGAGGACAGCGACCAGCCGGATCCGGAGGAAGAGATTACCGCATGAAATGGATAACGACTTCTTCGACGGCCCCGCTGGCGGTGGCGATGGCGCTGCTGATCGCCGTCGCAGCCCTGCTGGGCGGGTGTGAAAGCAAGGACGAGAGTAAGCTCACCGTGGCGCTGACGGGCAAGTACCCGCCCTTCAGCACCTACGACAAGGAAGGCAACCTCGTCGGGGTCGACGTGGACGTCGCCCGGGCCATCGCCAGCCACATGGGCCGCGAGGCCAAGTTCGTGCCCACCGCCTGGGCGAGCATCCTGCCCGGGCTCAAGAGCGGGCGCTACGACGTGATCATCGGATCGATGGCCGTGACGCCCGAGCGGGCCAAGCAGGTGAACTTCTCCGACCCCTACTACCTGTCCGGTGCGCAGCTTTTCGTGCACGAGAAGCACGCCGACAAGGTCAACAGCATCGAAGACGCCGAGGGGATGGTCCTCGGCGTGACCACCGGCGAGACCTACGAGCATTACCTCCGCCGGGACCATCCCGACGTGGAGGTACGGGCACTGGGTGGAGCGGCCGAGATCTTCACGCAGGTCGAGCAGGGAAGCCTGAACGGTTTCGTGATCGACCGCATCGTCGGCGGCCAGCAGATCCGCAAGCTGGACAAACCGTTCGTGATGGTCGGCCCGATTCTCTACCCCGAGAAGATGGCGATTCCTGTCCGCAAGGACCGCCCCGAACTGCTCAAGAAGGTCAATGCGGCCTTGAAGGACATGAAGAAGTCCGGGCAGTTGCAGGAGATTCTCGACAAGTGGCTCGGCGAAGGAGTCGCCAAGGCCGGGTAGACCGCTTTCGCGCTCGGGGGTAGATGCAAAGGAGACGTACCGACCCGTGAAGACAACCGAACCAATGGACACCACCACCGGCGATGCCCCTTCGAGGAGGCGCCGCCGGTGGTGGCGCGCGCCGCTGAAGTACATCCTGTCGGCCATGGCGATGCTGCTGCTGCTTCAGCACGTCCTTACCGCCGACCCCGCTCCGGCTCAGCAGGCCCCGGCCGAGGCGACCGCCCCCGCCCTGGAGCGACCGGCCGACCCCAACGAGGTGGCGATTGCCCCGGTGACCGACGAGCCCGCCCCATCGGCCACCGAGACGGGGGACATTACGCTGGAAACCACCGCCCGCATGCTCGGGCGGGGCTTCGTTTACACCATGATCATCGCGGTGGGCTCGATTACGCTGGGGTTCCTGCTGGCGATTCCGGCCGGGGTGGTGCTCAACCGTAACCAGGGGCTGCTGTACCTGGTGATCCGCAGCGTGGTCGACTTCCTGCGCGGCACGCCGGTGATGGTGCAGTTGTTCTTCGTTTACGGGTTCCTCTGGAGTCAGGGCATCCAGGTGTTGCCGGTGACCGCGGCGGTGCTGACGCTGTCGATCAACGCGATGGCCTACATGGCCGAGGTCGTCCGCAGCGGACTCATGAGCGTGGACCCGGGGCAGGGCTACGCCGGGCGCGCGTTGGGGCTCAGCAAGTGGCAGGTGTTCATCCTGGTCATCTGGCCGCAGGCATTCCGCATCGCGATCCCGCCGCTGGTCAACTCGGTGGTGGCGCTGATCAAGGACACCGCGCTGGTGAGCATCATCGGCGTGGCCGAAGTGGTGCAGGCCGCCCAGCGCCTCCAGAGCATCACCTACGACGCCTCGCGGTACTATTTCATCGTGGCGGTGATGTTCTTCTGCGTGACCTTCCCGCTGATGAAGCTTGCCGGCGTCCTGGAAAGGAAACTGCGAGAGAAGGGATTTGCATGATCCGCATCGAAGATCTTGAATACACTTACAACGGCGGCAGCAAGGCGCTGGAAGACGTGAACGTCGAGTTCCCTCGCGGGACCACTTCGGCGATTCTCGGTGAAAGCGGCTCGGGCAAGACGACGATACTGATGTGCCTGGGCAAGTTCCTGGAGCCGACCCAGGGCAGTATCACACTGGACGGGACCGACATCCACGAGATCCCCGAGTCGGAATACCGGCGGCGGGTCGGAATCGTCTTCCAGCGGCTGTACCTGTTCCCGCACCTGACGGTGCTGGAGAACATGACGCTCGCCCCGCGGAAGGTGATGCACACCCCGCGGCGCGACGCCCGCCGGGAGGCGATGGGAGTGCTGGACCGCCTGGGCGTCAGAGACCTGGCCCGAAGCTACCCGTCGCAGATTTCCGGCGGGCAGGCCCAGCGGGCGGCCATCGCCCGGGGGCTGGTGCTGCACCCGGAATACATGCTGCTGGACGAGCCGACCAGCGCACTGGACGCCAACACGACCGATGAATTCGCCGCATGGCTGCGTGAGATCCACAAGGAAACGAACTTCATTATTGTGACCCACGACATCCCCTTCGCCCAGAAGGTCGCTTCCCAGGGGGTCTACCTCTCGGAAGGACGTGTGCAGGATACCGGCGACGTGGATACCATCATCGCCCACGTCCGCTCAGGACAGCTCGTGGAAACCACGGAGGAACAATGAGCGACAGCAATCAACAGGACAAAGACGTCATCACCACGCTGGGGAATTCCAGGATTCAGCACGGCAAGGCCAACGACCGCATCTACCTGATGAAGCTGGACCCGGCCGACAGCGACAGCATAATCGAGAAACTGGACAAGCTCGCGGCCGAGAACGACTACTCAAAAATCTTCGCCAAGATCCCCTGCGAGCACGCAACGCCCTTCCTGGATGATGGATACGTCAAGGAAGCCGAGGCCGAGGGTTTCTACAACGGGACCCAGGACGCCTGTTTCCTGGGTAAGTTCCTCAAGGATTGGCGCAAGGAAGACCCCAAGCGAGAGAAGCACGAGGAGGCGATCCAGAAAGCCAAGGACCGTGCCGGCGAGGGCGCCGGCGATCTGCCCGAGGGCCACACTTGGCGCAAGTGCACCCACGACGACGTCGACGACATGGTCGTGGTCTACCGCGAGGTATTCGCCAGCTACCCCTTCCCCATTCACGACCCCGACTACCTCCGCAAGACCATGGACGAGAACGTCGTCTACTTCGGCATCTGGCACGGGGAGAAGCTGGTGGCACTGTCCAGCTCCGAGGAAGACCGCGACGCCCAGAACAGCGAAATGACCGACTTCGCCACCCTGCCCGATCAGCGCGGCAAAAGCCTCGCCGTTTTCCTGCTGGCCCGCATGGAAGAGGATGCTCCCTCCCGCGGGATCAAGACGGCCTACACCATCGCCCGCAGCAACTCCTTCGGGATGAACATCACCTTCGGGAAGATGGACTATACCTTCGGCGGCCGACTGCTGAACAACACGCAGATCTCCGGCGGCTTCGAGAGCATGAACATCTGGTATAAGCCCCTGGTTCGCTGAGGCGGACAGCAGGAGCATAGCCGAGGTTCACCGCAGGGAGCGCGGAGAACGCACAGACAGAAGATTCCCGACGACATCGCTGTACCGCGAACGCACCGCTGTCTGGACGCCTCGCAGATCATAGCTCCCCGCCAACAACGCAACGCAGAGCGGAGCCCTGCATTCCCGGGCGCTTGCTTGCGGCAGGCCGGCGTTTGGGGTGGTTCTCACTTCTTCGGCGTGGAGCCTCGCTGCTTCTGCAACTGGCGAAGGGCTTCCTTCGCTGCGGAGGTCTGGGGGGCGGTCTTGAGCCCGCCGGTCAGCGACTTGAGCACCGCCATCGCCTCATCACTGCCGTTGCGCTGCAGCACGCGGATGGCCCGCAGCTCGCGAAGAACGCCCGGCGAACTCACCAGCGGACTGTCCATGTTCGCAAGCAACCGTGCCAGGCGACGCTTCACCTCGGCACCGGGCGGGTCCTTCAGGGCGGCCGACACTTCCTCCCGCACCATCGGGCCCAGTTCGTCCAGGTTTGCGTAGGCTTCTTCTCGCTGTCGGTAGTCCTCGCTGTCCAGGGCGTCGATGCTGTCGGCGACCACTTCCGGTGACGGTCTTTTGACCGGGCGAAGCTTCTCGGCGAGGAACGTCACCGCGTCGCTACCGGCCGCGTTGAGCTTGCTGTAGGCTTCGTAGGCGTCGCGGGCATCGGGGTAGGCGAGCGTGTCCCAGCAGGCCCCCAGGTCGATGTCCGCCGCCAGGTCCGCCTGTTTGCCCAGCGCGCCCTGCAGGTCCCACACCATCGCCGTCGAGTCGGTTCCGGTGGTGACCAGCCGCTTGTCGTCGGGACTGAAAGCAACGTGAGCAATCCCGGTGCCCGCCCCGCCCCGGCCGCCGATGTAGATCACCCGTCCATTGATCATGCGCGAGCGGCCTTGGTTCTTGCCGCCCCCCTTGTCGCGTCGATGACCCTGCAACGTCTTTACCCGCCGCCCGAGGTAAAGGTCCCACACGCCCAGCGACCCGTCCGGCAGACCGGCCGCCAGGTACCGCCCCGAGTGGCTGAAGCTCATCGCCCCGGTGCGCGAGCCGGTCCGCCCGCGCGACAGCGAGGCGACTTCCCGCCCCGAGATCACCTCCACCACCGTCACGCCCGAGGTCGTCGGCCAGGCGAACAGGTCGCCCCCGGGCGAGAACGCGCACTGCTGGCCGTAGATCGCCCGGCTGCTCATCGGCAGCATTACCGTTCCCTTGGTCGCCAGCTTGAAGATCGTGACCTCCTGGTTGCGGATCGTGCCCAGGAAGCAGGCGTCGGGGCTCAGGCGGACCCCATAGAAGTACTGCCTGCCCCGATGCAGCTTATGGTTGTAGACGGTCTTGCCGCTGTCGGTGTCCCAGCCGTTCACCTCGCCCCGCTGGGTGGCGACGTAGAAGCTCTCGCCTGCGTTGCCGAACTGCACCGTCTTGATGGCATACTTGGGCCCGGAAAACCGGTGGCGATGGCCGCCCTTGTCGGCGTGCCAGAGGTACACGTCATCCTGTCCGTTCATACCCGAGGAACCGATGAGTTTGCCGTCGGGGCTGAACTTCAGGTCGATCACCGTAGTGCGGTGTCCGTTGTAGGTCCGCACCGGCTTGCCCGTATCGGCATCCCAGAGCCGGACGGTCTTGTCGTGCCCGCCGGTGGCGATGTGCCTGCCGTCGGGGCTGAAGGCCCCGCTGGTCACCACGCCGCTGTGACCGGCCTCCTGGTGCAGCGGCTTGCCGGTCTCCACGTCCCACACGTGGATCACCTGGTCGGAGCCGGCCGACGCCACGTAGCGCGCCCCCGGCGACACCGCCAGGGCAAGGGTGCGATTGTCGGCGCCCTTCAGCGCGCGGATCTGCTTGCCGGTCTTCACGTCGTAAATGCCCGCTTTGCCCGAGCCGCTGTACTCGGCCGCCACGATCTGGTTCTCCCCCGGCACGAACGATATCTGCCGGGCGTAGTAGCGAAAGCCCCCGATCTCGGTAATGTGCTTGCCGCTGGAGCCGTCCCAGACGTCGACCTTGCACTTGGCCCCGCCGGTCTGGGCCCCGGCGATGTACTTGCCGTCGTCGCTCCAGCCGATGTCGATGTAGCGTTTCCGCTTCTGTCCCAGTTCCATGACCTTCTTGCCGGTGTCCACCTCGTAGACCACCAGCGGACGCCCCTTGCGACGGTTGTAGGACATGTCGGCGACGACCAGGCGTTTGTTGTCCGGGCTGAACGCCACGGCCGTGCCTTTCGGAAGCGAGCGGACCTGTTTGTAGTCCTTCGTGCGCCAGACGCGGACACCCTTGTAGCTGGCGGCGGCGATCATCGATCCGTCCGGCGACCACGCCGCCCGGTACCCGTAGGCGGGCAAAGACAGCTTGCGTCGCTTGCCGGATTCCAGGTCCAGCACGTAGGCGGCGTTGTTGTTGTCGGTCCACAGCAGTTTCTCACCGTCCGGCGAGTAAGCAACACTGGTGCCCCGCTGACCGTCGAGTTTCACGTTCTTGAGGGGTCGGCCGCTGCGGACATCCCAGATAATCAGCCCCCCGCCGCCAATGCCGTGTCCGATGCTGGCGAGCCGTTTTCCGTCGGGACTGAAGGACAGCGCCCGCACCTGCCCGGCCTGGCGGAACCGCAGCGTACCCAGACGGGAAACCGCGTATTTCGGGAGCGGGTCGCCGTACAGGTCTGTCCGTTCCGGGCTTTTCTTACCCTCGTCCGCCGATGCCCCCGCCCACACCAGCAACACCGCGCCGATCGTAAGTAACTTCTTCATTTTGCCTTCCGTCAATCTATCGCTTCGGCCCGCAGAGCGCGCACACTTGGCACCTCTTTATTCTAATCGCATTGGTCGCCCAAGCGGCCGCTTTGTTCCCGGCAAACGGTACATCCACCACCCTTGAACCTCCGCCGCCGGGTTGATATGATCGGCCCGACGCTGGTACAGGGAAGGAGTCTACCCATGCGCATCATATTGACCGTTCTCGCCGCCGCGGCCCTGTTGGCCGGGTGCGGACGACCCACGCAAAGCCCCGACGCCCCCGAAAACAACCAGGGCAACGTCGTCAGCAGCGACCAACTGGAGCCGATGGACGATAACGCCGGTTCCATCACGTCGACCGACGATGGTGTCGTGGTGGTTTCCCCTCCGCAATACCCCTCGGACGAGGGCGAAGGCTACACACCCCCACCCGTGGATGATACGCCCCCGTCAGAGGCGCCCGTCGTGCATACCGCCGTCAAGGGCGACACCTTCTGGTCGTTGGCGCGGAAGTACTACGGCGATCCCAAGCAGTGGCGGCGGATCCAGGAAGCCAACCCCTCCGTCAAGCACAACGCCATCTCGGTGGGGACCAAGATCATCATTCCGCAGGACTGAGCCGGCAGAAACGTGACGCTTTGGCCGACCTGACACTCGACACGCCGATCCAGTACGTCAAGGGCGTCGGGCCCACCCGCGCCGCGCAGCTGAGTACTCTCGGCATCGAGACCGTCGAGGATCTGCTGATGCACTTCCCCCGGCGGTTCGACCTGCGCCGGCAGGTTCAGCCGATGAACACGCTCCGCGGCGAGGAAGAAAACGCCACCGTCGCCGGCGAAGTCTCCCACGTCAGGTACGTCTCACGCGGCCGAAAGCCGTTCTTCGAAGCCACCCTGATGGACGACGACGGCGGGTACGTCGGACTTAAGTGGTTCCACGGCCATTACCTCCAGAGCCGCATCCGCCCGGGGATGTTCCTGGCCGTCAACGGGAAGGTGTCGGTCTATCGCGAGGCGGTGCAGTTCATCAACCCCACCTTCCAGGTGATCTGGGACCCCGAGAACACCAACCTCCAGGAGGACGAACTGTTGCCGGTCTACCCGGCCGGGGCCAAGCTCACCAGCGGACACATCGGGCAGATCGTCAAACACGTGCTGCCCTTCGCCGGAAGGCTCGTGCCCGAGTGGTTCGACGAGGAGTACCGCCAGCGTCGCGGGCTCATGCACCGACCCCGGGCGGTCGCCGCCATGCACCGCCCCGAAGACCGCGACCAGTGGGGGCAGGCACGGCGACGGATGGCCTACGACGAGTGCTTCCTGATGCAACTGGGCGTGGCGCTGACGCGCATGAAGGAAGTCAGCCGTCCGGCGTGGGCACTGCGCCACAACGACACGATCGACCGGCGGATCCGGGCACGGTTCCCCTTCCCCTTCACCAATGCCCAGGACCGCGCCGCCCGGGACATCGTGCGCGACATGGCACGCCCCAAGCCCATGAACCGGCTCCTGCAGGGCGACGTGGGCTCGGGAAAAACCGTGGTTGCCCTGTACGCGGCCCTCACGGCCGTCGCCAACCGCAAACAGGTGGCGATTATGGCGCCGACCGAAATCCTCGCCCGCCAGCACTTCCGGAACATCTGCCAGTATCTTTCCGACTCGCGCGTGCGGACCGAAATGCTGGTGGGCGGCATGCCGCTGGCCGAACGGAAGCGCAGGCTGGACGGCCTGGCCGAGGGGAACATCGACATCATCGTCGGCACCCATGCGCTGATCAGCGACGGGGTGCGGTTTGCCAACCTGGCGCTGGTGGTCGTCGACGAGCAGCACAAGTTCGGCGTCCGCCAGCGCACGAGCATCCGCGGAAAGGGCTTTGCCCCCCACTACCTGGTGATGACGGCGACCCCCATTCCCCGGACGCTGGCGATGACGGTGTTCGGCGACCTGGACGTCTCGACGGTCGACGAGCTTCCGCCCGGCCGCGGCCAGACCCACACCCGCTGCGTGAGCGAGGACAAACTGGAAGATGTTTACGCCTCGGTCCGGGAACACCTCGACGCCGGGCAGCAGGCGTACTTCATCTACCCGGTAGTCAGTGCCTCGGCCGACAGCGACCTCACCGCCGCCGAGGACGCCTATCGCGAGCTGGCGGAGGGCCCGTTTGCCGACTACCGCGTGGGCCTGGTGCACGGACAGATGAAGCCCGACCGCAAACGCCGCGTGATGGAAGCCTTCCGCGACGGGGACGTGCAGGTGCTGGTGGCGTCAGTGGTGGTGGAAGTGGGCGTGGATGTGCCCAGCGCCAACGTGATGGTCATCTTCCACGCCGAGCGGTTCGGGCTGGCGCAGCTTCACCAGCTCCGCGGGCGCGTGGGGCGCGGCAAGGACGACGCCCACTGCATTCTGGTCGCCTCGCCAGGTAACGAGATCGCCCGGAGGCGCTTGGACGTGCTGGTGGAGACCTCCGACGGGTTCAAGGTCGCCGAGGAAGACCTCCGCATCCGCGGACCCGGGGAGTTCTTCGGCACGCGCCAGCACGGCCTGCCTGAACTGAAGGTCGCCGACCTGGTGGAAGACTTCGAACTGCTTCGCCTGGCGCGGCGCGACGCCTTCGAGCTGGTGATGGACGACCCGGACCTGGGCAACCCCGAACACCAGCGGCTCCGGGCGGAGATGCTCAAGGCCTATGGTGGCAAGCTGGGGCTGCTGGCCGGGGCCTGACGCCCACGCAGGCGGGCAGGACAATTTTTTGACGCCGATCGGCCATGGCGATACCATACCGGGCTTTGCCGACCCCTTTTCCAGGAGCAAACCGTGAGCAAACTCGAAGACACCATCGCCGGGCTCAAGTACACCGCCGACGGGCTGATCCCGGCTGTCTGCGTCGACGCCGAGAGCGGAAAAGTGCTGATGATGGCCTGGATGAACGCCGACTCGCTGGCCGACACCGTCCGCACCGGCAAGACCCACTTCTGGTCCCGGTCCCGCCAGAAATACTGGATGAAGGGCGAGTCCTCCGGACACACCCAGGAGGTCAAGGCGATCTATACCGACTGCGACAAAGACACGCTGGTCATCGAGATCGTCCAGAACGGCGCAGCCTGCCACGAAGGGTACTACTCCTGCTTCTTCCGCAAGTTGACCGACGAAGGCGACTGGCAAGTCGAGGGCGAGAAGGTCTTCGACCCCGAGGACGTCTACAGGAAGTAGGCAACGCCTCCTCCACCACCCGACCCGCGACAGGGACAAGGAATGGTTCAGATTACCGGCCACGAAGCGCCGCTCAGCCGCAGGCAGAAGATCCGCGCAGCCATGGACTGGCTGCTGCTGGTGACGGCAGCAGCGGCCATGGCGTCGCTGGTGCTGGAGCATGGGGGCTTTCGCCCCTACCCGCTGCCTCTGCCCTGGCTGCACACGATCAATGCGGTGATCGTGGGAATCTTCGTGCTGGACCGCTTCGCGCGAATCTTCCTCTCCGATCACCCGCGGGATTACTTGCGCCAGAACTGGATCGACTTCGCCCTGATGGGCCTGGTGGCCGTCGCGTTTGCGATGGCGTACAACTACGGGTCCATCCTGGCGGTCAGCGCGCTGTACATCATCATCTCCGAGGTGTACATCCTGGTGGTGCTGGTGCTGCGCGGGGTCGGGGCCAATATCCGCCTCTCGGGGCTGGGCATTCCCTCAAGCTGGCTGCTGATCGGCAGCTTTGCCCTCCTGTGCCTGCTGGGCATGGGGCTGCTGCTGCTCCCGAGCGCCTCCCCGGGCGAGGACAGCCCGTACCATCGGCCGATGTACGCTATCGACGCCCTGTTCACATCGGTCAGCGCAACCTGCGTGACAGGCCTGATCGTCCGGGATACCGGTCTGCAGTTCACCATCTTTGGGCAGGCGGTCATCCTGGGGCTCATTCAACTCGGCGGGCTGGGCATCATGACCTTTGGGACGCTGTTTGCCCTGCTGGCGGGCAAGGGGCTGGGCATGCGCGAAAGCAGCACGCTGGGAGAAGTGCTGGGCGCAGAAATCGGCTCACTGCAGCGGGTGGTGGGCTTCGTGGTGCTCACTACCGTCTCGCTGGAAGCGGCCGGGGCGGTGCTGATGTACCCCATGTTTCTGGGCAGCGTCTCCGACAGCGGGCAGGTGCTCACCCCGGCGTTGGCTGCATGGTACAGCGTCTTTCACAGCGTCTCGGCGTTCTGCAATGCCGGCTTCGCCCTCCACAGCGACAGCCTGATCGGCCTGCGCGACCAGTTGCAGGTGCTGGGGGTCTTCTGCCCGCTGATCGTGCTTGGGGGGCTGGGCTTCCCGGTGCTGCAGGACCTCGCGCGGGCGGCGAAGGGCTGGATCCGGGCGCTTCGCCACTGGCTGAATCGCCGGCCGGGGAAGGGTCCGCTGCAGGTGGTACGGACGCGGTTCAATCTGCACACGAAAGTCGTGCTGACCACCACGGCCGTGCTGCTGGTGCTGGGGGCGGTTACGCTTTATGTCCTGGAAACCCCCGGCCGAACCGAGCCGGCGCTGGGCAGGCACGCGATGGGCGGAGACGCCGAGTCGATCCGCGTGGGCATGCAGGGCATGGGCTGGCTGGAGCGGGCCCGGGCAGCGGTGTTCCAGTCGGTCACGGCCAGAACGGCCGGTTTCAACACCGTGGACATGGACGAACTGAGCGACGGCGGTAAGCTGTGGATGTGCCTGTTGATGATCGTGGGCGGCTCGCCGGCCTCGACTGCCGGCGGGATGAAGACCGTCGCCCTGGCGGTGCTGGTGATCGCGGGGTACTCCATTCTGCGGCAACGCAGGAGCGTGGAGGCGTTCCGGCGGACGATTTCGCCCACGCTGGTCGCCAAGACGGTGACGTTGGCGATCCTGTACGTTGGACTGCTGATTACGGTGACGCTGCTTCTGTGCTACGACATGCGATCGCACGCGTTTATCGACCTGTTCTTCGAGGCCTGCAGCGCCTGCGGGACGGTGGGACTGTCCACCGGGATAACCGGGCGGTTGACGGATTTCGGCAAGGGTGTCATCATCGCGGCGATGTTCCTGGGGCGGCTGGGCCCGCTGACGCTGCTGCTGGCGGTCACCGCCCGCCTGCGGGAAGTGAAGTATTCCTACGCCACCGAGGACGTGACGATCGGCTGAGCCGGTCCTGAGAGGATGCCATGGAACGTTTTGCGGTAATTGGTCTGGGACGCTACGGCAGCCGCCTGGCGACGATGCTGACCGAGGCGGGCGCCGAGGTGGTCGCCATCGACCGGGACAAGGGGTTGGTGGAGAAGCTGCGCGACCAGGTATCGCTGGCCGTCTGCATGGACGCCACCGACGAGGAAGCCCTGCTGGCCCAGGGCATCGACAGGGTGGACGCGGCGATTGTCGGCATCGGGGCCGATTTCGAGGCCTCGGCGCTGACCACCGTCATCCTCAAGCAGGTCGGCGTCCCGCGGGTGATCAGCCGTGCGACCACCAACACCCGCGGTGATATCCTTTCGCGAATCGGGGCCGACGACATCGTCAACCCGGAGAAGGAGTCGGCCAAGCGGTGGCGAGACCGGCTGCTGGCGCCCCAGATGATGGAGCGCCTGATCATCGGCGAGGGCTATTCCCTGGCCCAGTTCCCCGCCCCGCCGAGTTTCC
The DNA here is from genome assembly GCA_046539005.1 of Phycisphaerae bacterium. Taxonomy (GTDB): domain Bacteria; phylum Planctomycetota; class Phycisphaerae; order SM23-33; family SM23-33; genus CAZFPT01. The sequence goes on along the minus strand of JBKHHV010000026.1, from coordinate 6,323 downwards.
ACAACAAGAGCCTCAAGGAACTCGCCGTCAATACGCGCTTCAAGCTGCTGGTGGTCGCCATCCGCCGCATGGTGCCCGAGGAAAGCGGCAAAACCAAAACCAAGGCCGGGAAAGCCAAGGGCGACAAGCCCAGGGCCGACCGCACCAAACCGATCATCACCGTTCCCGGCCCGGACACTGTCATCCAGCCCGACGACGTGCTGCTGGTGATCGGCTCCGACGAGGCGCTCAAGAACTTCCCCACCAGTTGAAACCCCGGGAATTCGCCCCGGAAATACCTTGGTTTCTTGCGACGAACTCCGTTTGACGCCGATTACCACACTTGTGTACATTAGTGATACCAGGGGAGGTGGCCTTGGACCCACCGGGCCCTCGGCGTGGATTTTCCGTCGTATCTGCTTCAGCGGGGTAAGGTGATGCCGGGCAAACGTATCTCGAAGGAAACGCAGTATGCCATCCGGGCCATTTTCGATTTGGCCGGCCGGGGCAAGGATGCCATCGTCTCCAGCAGCGAGGTGGCACGCAATCAGCACGTTCCCCAGCGGTTTCTCGAAAGCATCCTGGTGCGCCTGCGCGACGATGGGCTGGTCGAGTCCCGGCGCGGAGCGGCCGGGGGATATCGCCTGGCGGTCAAGCCCAAGAACGTGACTGTCGGCCGCGTGATCCGCCTGTTTGAGGGCGATCTTGCCCCCATCGACTGCCGGGCCTGCGGCGGGCAGGAACACTGCGACCTGGAAGCGGACTGTGCCTTCGCCCCCATGTGGCTGCGCACCCGGCAGATCGTGGCCTACCTCTACGACACCACGACCTTCGCCGACCTGCTGGAGGGCGATCTGCCCGACCCGTTCGGCCAGGCCTGACCGCAGGTGCCGCCCCGAAGGAGAGCGGCAATTCGGATTGCCTGAATCCCTATCCTGAACCCCGGGATTACCCTCTTTCCGGATTCTGGATGTATGGCAAGCATTCATTCGAGGTTACGTCTCCAGCCCTATCGCAAGCTTCCCTGCGGCCTTACCGATAACCCTCATGCAGTGCCGGTGATTGCCGCATCCACGGGGAAAACGGATGCAGAATGCCAGAGGGTCACCGGCGGGGAATCGCCACCTTTTCTCAGGGAACGGCGGAGAACGACGGCGGCAGATCCTACGCGGGGAGTTGGGGAAGCCTGTTCCACACCCTCTGCGGGGAAAGTATCTGCCCGACGCCAGCTTCTTCACATCCGCGAAGGGAACACAGACATGGCACAGATGACCGTAGGGAAAAAGATCACGTTGGGGTTCGCCCTGGTGCTGCTGGCACTGACGGGAGTGGCGGCATGGTCGGTGTATGGGGTCGGAGGCATCGTCGGCAACGCCGGGGAGGTTATCGCCGGCAACAGACTGCGCGGCGAGATGACCCAGCGGGAACTGGACCACCTCAACTGGGCCAACAACGTCTCCGATCTCATCAACGACGAGGCCGTCACGGAACTGAACGTCCAGACGGACCCGCACAAGTGCGCCTTCGGCAAGTGGTACTACTCCGACGCCCGCACGCATGCCGAGCGGCTCGTGCCGGAAATCGCCTCCAATCTCACGGACATCGAGAAGTGGCACAACGACCTGCACGCATCGGCCGCCGAGATCGAAAAGCACTACCGCCCTGCCGACCTTGCTCTCAGTGCGCAACTGCAGGAGAAGAAGGTCGATCACCTTACCTGGGCTCACCGCGTGCAGGACGTCTTCGTGGACACTTCGCTGACCGAGGCGAAGGTGACAACCGACCCGCACAAGTGCGCCTTCGGCAAGTGGCTCTACTCCGAGAAGGTCAAGCAGCAGCGAAGTGACGATCCGGATTTCGACAAAGCCTGCTCCGGCGTGGAGCTTCCGCACAACAAACTGCACGCCTCGGCCGACCATATCAACGAGCTGCTCCGCCAGGGCAAGCGCGACCAGGCGGCGAAATACTACATGACCGTCACCAAGCCGCTGGCCTATGAGACCTGTGGCGAGATCGACCGCATCATCGCCTGGAACGACGCCCGCATCGAGGGCATGGCCAAGGCCAACCAGGTCTTCTCGCGCACCACCAAACCATGTCTCAAGCACGTGCAGGAGCATCTCAGCGAGATCCGCGACAAGGTCGCCGAGAACGTGATGACCGACGAGGCGATGCTCGCCTCGGCCGACCAGACCCGATGGGGCGTCATCGCCGCGTCGGTGGCGGCGATCATCGCCGGCGTGGTGGCTGCGGCGGGGATCATTCTTGGCATCAGGAAGGTGCTGTCGCGCATTGCCGCGAGCCTCGGCGAGGGAGCCCAGCAGGTGGCGGCCGCCTCCACGCAGGTTTCCTCGGCGAGCCAGTCACTTGCCCAAGGCTCGTCCGAACAGGCCGCCAGCCTCGAAGAAACCAGTGCCAGCGTCGAGGAGATGTCCTCGATGACCCAGCAGAACGCCCGGTCGGCCGACGAGGCGAACGACCTGGCCGACACCGCCACCCGGGACGCCCAGCGCGGGCGCGACGCCATGGGGCGCATGTCCACCGCGATCGACGAGATCAAGCAGTCGGCCGACGAGACCGCCCGGATCGTCAAGACCATCGACGAGATCGCCTTCCAGACCAACCTGTTGGCGCTCAACGCTGCCGTCGAGGCCGCCCGGGCCGGGGAAGCCGGCAAGGGCTTTGCCGTGGTCGCCGAGGAGGTGCGCAACCTCGCCCAGCGGTCGGCCGAGGCCGCCCGCGACACGTCCGAGCTGATCGAGGGTTCGGTGAAACGGGCCGAGAACGGGGTGAACATCTCCCGCGAGGTCGCCGACGCCCTCACCGCCATCGCCGACGGAAGCGAGAAGGTCAGCGACCTCATCAGCGAGATCGCCTCGGCCAGCAAACAGCAGGCCGACGGGATCGATCAGATCAACACAGCGGTGACGCAGATGGACCAGGTCACCCAGTCCAACGCCGCCAACGCCGAGGAAACCGCCTCGGCCGCCGAGGAACTCAATGCCCAGGCCGACGAACTCAACGCCGGCGTCATCGAACTGCGGGCGCTGGTGGAAGGCGTGCAGGCGGCGGCGACGGCGATGAGTTTCCAGCAGGACCACCGCCCCGGCGAGAGAAACACGGAAAAGAGCCCTGCCCCCCGCTCGAACCGTCGGCAGGAGTCGCGCGCGGAGCAGAAGACCGAGAAGCAGTTGCAGAGTTTCTGAGACCCCAGACAAGGGACTGCCCCAAGCCTTGTGCTTCCCTGTTGCGGAGGTCCGGTGGCCGCGTGCTGCCGGACCTCCGCGTGCGCGCACAAAGACGGCCGGACTGCTCCCCTCAAGCGAACCCGGCCGCCGGTATCGGGCGTGTCGCGCCGGGGCTACCGACCCGCGCGACGACGCACGAAGGCTCCCAGCCCGCCCAGCGACAGAACCGCCATCGTCGCCGGCTCCGGGACCGGGGTGAGCGTGATGTCCGACTCGGCGGTGAAGCCTTCGTCGAAGCTGTCGATGTCGCCGGAGACCTCCCAGGAGATGCTGAACACATCGCCCTCGGGACCCAGCAGCGCTGCTATTTCGGGGTTCGAGACCACAAACTGCCCCGAGGCCGTCAGCACCGTGCCCGGCAGGTAGGGGTTCTCCTGGACCAGCAGGGAGACCAGGTCCATCTCCAGAACCAGGGTCGGCTGATCGGTCGGGGTCCATATGGAGATGTACCCGTCGGCGAACTGCCCGACGGCCAACCCGCCGGTTGAAAGGTCCTGCACCAGGTTGGCGTGCAGATGGAAATCGTACATTTCGAAGTTCTGCGTGTTGTCCTCGTACTCCACCACGCAGATCACCTCGTCCTGCTCCATGGTGAGCAATCCGTTGGCGTAGTGGGTATCGATCGAGGCCACGCTGACTTCATCGACCGGGGAAGCGTGGGTCGCCGAGGCCAGGAACATCACGGCCAGGGCGATGACAATAGAGAGACGGATGACAAGCAGACGGGTAAGACGGTCCATATTCTTTCTCCTCTGATCCTCCGAAGGTTCAGAGCACCGCGCACACGCGCGGCGCAAACCACGGCCGGTCGGGGCCCCTGCATGGACCCCGCCAGACTGTGCACCGGAAAAGTACGATTCCCGCCCGGCCAAGGCGAACGGGTGCGGCAGAAACCGGCAGGTTTTCACTCCCGCCGGTAAGCCCGCCGCAGGTGGCGTATTGAAAAGCCCCTTGCGATTGATAGGATAGCCCCCATGGCAGACAAAAAGACAAGCCCGACCGGGATGACCTACAAGCAGGCCGGCGTGGACATCGAGGCCGGCGACAAGATGGTGCGCGACATCCGCCCCATGGTCGAGCGGACCTACGGCCCGCGGGTCATGGACCTCTACGGCGGGTTCGCCGGGCTCTTCCGGCTGGACTACAACGAGAAGCTCTTCAAGAAGAACTACAGGGAGCCCGTCCTGGTCGGCTGTACCGACGGCGTCGGCACCAAGGTCAAGGTCGCCGTGGCGATGGACAAGGTCGACACCGTCGGGATCGACTGCGTGGCGATGAACGTCAACGACATGATCTGCTGCGGGGCCGAGCCGCTGTTCTTCCTGGACTACATCGGCTCGGGGCTGCTGGAGCCCACCCGCATGGCCGGCATCGTCAAGGGCGTTTCCGAAGGCTGCCTCCAGGCGGGCTGTGCCCTGCTGGGCGGCGAGACGGCCGAGATGCCCGACGTGTACCAGAAGGACGACTTCGACCTCGCCGGGTTCGCCGTGGGCGTGGTGGAGCGGAACCGCCTGATCGACAGCAAACACGTCGAACCGGGCGACCTGGCGATCGCCGTGGCGTCCGACGGGCTCCATTCCAACGGATACGGACTCGCCCGGCGGGTATTGCTGGAGAACTTCGGCGTCGACGACGACCCGCCGGAACTCGAGGGCGCCTCGGTCGGGCAGGCCATGCTCACCCCCACGCGCATTTACGTCAAGCCGGTGCTGGACGTGCTGAACCAGTACAAGGTCAAACGCGTCGTCAAGGCGATGGCCCACATCACTGGAGGCGGGCTCCCGGGCAACCTGCCCCGCGTGCTGCCGGAGGGGCTGACCATCCGCATCAAGCGCAACAGTTGGAAGGTTCCGCCGATTTTCAAGCTCATCGAGAAGACCGGGCCCGTCGATGCCCTGGAGATGATGCGCGTGTTCAACATGGGCGTAGGTTTCGTGCTCATCGTCTCTTCCAGTTTCGCGACGTCTATCATGAACCGGCTGCGCCGCCACGGGGAACGGTGCTGGATCCTCGGGAAAGTCCGCAAGGGAGGACCCGAAATCCAGTGGACCTGAGGCGGGAGACGCTCTTCCAGCCTCGCGCGGCCGACGTTTCGCTCCTTCGACCGGAAAGGATGCACCATGGACCGCTGCCGCTTGTTTCTGCTTCCGCTGGGAATGCTCGCCGTCCTCTTCGTCGCCGGAGGGTGCGACTCGGCCCCTGGAGACATCACCGCCGCCCGCTGGGAAGACGTCTCGGCCGCACGAACCGATGACGCCGGGTTCGCCTGGCCGCGCTACGCCGCCTCCGACTCGGCCGTCCGGTCGCTGGACGAGGGGGTAAGCCTCAAAACGCTTTGGAACGACCGCGGGCTTTACGCCCAGTTCATCCCCGCACCCACCCGCAGCACCGTGCTGAACGTCCTGCACACCAATCAGCAAGGCCGACTCAGCCACGCCCGGGTGGTCATCGAGCCGGTCGAAGGCGGCATGGACATCCGGGGCGAGCGACTGGCAAGTGGCGAGACCCGCACCTGGGATCCCATGACCCGCCGGGACGAGTACCGCACCCAGGTAACCGACCGCGGCGTGGACGTCTTCGTCGACTGGGCCGCCCTCGGCCTGGTGGGCCCGCCGGAAGACCGGGTGTGGATCGTGGTGGACGTGACCCCCTCCGACGCAGCCGACGCCGGGGGCGCCCAGCCGACCCGGCTGTTCATCGACAAATCAGGGGGCGGCTCGGGCGGCAAACACACCGCCAAGTGCCCCTACTGCGAGCGGTAAGACTGCCCCTACCCCCCAATGAAAGGAACACTCCATGGCGCTACCGGGCAGAGACTGCCGGACAGCCGAACCGGCCGACGAGGTCGGCGCGGTGCGCGTGGCGATGGATGAGGTTCTCACGGCTTTGGAGGAGTCGTTCCACGATCTGTCCGATGAGCAGTTCTGGGGCTTCCCCCTGCCCGATCGGCACAACATCGTCTCCCTCGTGATGCACTGCCTGATGAACCTCAACGAGTACGGCGTGGTTGCCCAGGGCGGGCGGGGCGTCCTGGAATACGAAGACCGTTTCGAGATATGGTACCACGGCCCGAAGGAGCTTCGTCCCCGTATGGTC
>JBKHHV010000255.1:0-5643 GCA_046539005.1 Phycisphaerae bacterium | reverse complement strand
GGTCGTGGGGTTCCCGAGCGGCGCGCATCACGGGGCCACCAAGGCCGCCGAGGCCCAAGCCATGCTCGCCGCCGCCCGCCGGGCGGGCAAAACGCTGATGATCAACTTCTCCTTCCGCTTCCGACCCCAGAGCCGGGCGCTGAAGCGCATCGTGGAAAGCGGCAAGCTCGGGAAGATCTACTACGGCCGAACCGTGTGGCACCGGCGGCGCGGACTGCCCGGCTTCGGCGGATGGTTCGGCACCAGGGAACTCGCCGGCGGCGGGCCGATTATCGACCTGGGCGTCCACCGGCTCGACCTGGCGATGTGGCTGATGGGCAACCCCCGCCCGGTGACCGTATCGGCCGGCACGTATGGAGTGATCGGTCCGAAACTCGCCAAAAAGCAGAAGAAGACCTTCGACGTGGAAGACCTGGGGGCGGCGCTGATCCGTTTCGACAACGGGGCAACGCTGCTGCTGGAGGCCTCGTGGGCAGGCTTCAGCGAGAAGAAGGAGGACATGGTCACCCAACTGCTGGGCACCGAGGGCGGGATCATCCAGCGGAACGTCGGCGAGGGATACGACTTCGAGGCGAAGGTCTTCACCGAGGAGGCCGGCTCGCTGTGGTCGTCCGACCTCCAGCAGACGCTGGAACCGGCACCCTCGGCATACACGGAGTTCATCGACGCCGTCGTGGAAGGGCGCGAACCGCTGGCGACCGGGCAGCACGGGCTGGACGTGCAGTTGATCCTCGATGCGATCTACAAGTCGGCCGAGGTGGGCGAGGAGATCCGGATCAAGGACATCAAGTAGGTCCGCGGCCACAGCCTGGACGTTCGGCGTACCCGGGGAAGGTGGGTGCTGCATGACACAATTGTTCGATCTGACAGGCCGGGTGGCGATCGTTACCGGCGGGTCGCGCGGGCTGGGCAAGGAGATGGCCGGCGCATTGGCCGAATGCGGCGCGGACGTGGTGATCGGCGCCCGGCACATGGAGCCCTGCAGCCAGGCCGCCCGAAAACTCGCCGAGGCGACGGGCCGATCGGTCGCGGCGTGCGAACTGGACGTAACCGACCCCAGGAGCGTCAAGCGCATGGTCTCCCAGACGCTCAAGAGCCTCGGGCGGGTCGACATTCTGGTCAACAACGCGGGCATCAACATCCGCAGCGAGATCGACCGCCTCGACGCCGACGACTTCGCCAAGGTACTCAACGTCAACACCACCGGCGTCATGCTCTGCTGCCGGGAAGCCGTCAAGCCCATGAAGAAGGCCGGCTTCGGGCGGATCATCAACATCGGCTCGGCGCTGTCGATGGTCGGGCTCGCCGAGCGTACCAGCTACACCGCCAGCAAGGGTGCCGTGCTGCAGATGACCCGCACCCTGGCGGTCGAACTGGCCAAGACCGGCATCACCGTCAACGCCATCTGCCCCGGACCTTTCGGCACGGAGATCAATCGCCCGTTGCTGGAAGACCCCGAGATCGCACGCAAGGTGCTCTGTCACGTGCCGATGGACCGCTGGGGTGAAATGCACGAGATCCGGTCGGCCGTGGTCTTCCTGGCGGCGCCGGCCTCGAGCTTCGTCACCGGCACAGCGCTGACCGTCGACGGCGGCTGGACCGCCTGGTAAACCCCCGGCCGTTACCCCCACCGGCGGCGTATTTGCTGCTTACTGCTTATCGCTTGTCGCCTATCGCTCAGGTATTGCTGGATGAACTCTTCCGCCGCTTGCGGGCTTTCTTCGTGGCGGCCGCCTCCTGAACGATGAACCCGATCGCCGCGGGAACGAGGATCAGCAGCGGGATCAGGTGGACGTTGGCTTTCAGCGAGTCGCGCAGGGCGTCGCGCAGCGCGGCGTGCTTCATGAGCAACCCCAGCAGCCCGGTGACCACCATGACCGACCCCTGCACGCTGGTGAACACCACCACCGCAAGTTGAAACAGCGCGAACGCCAGCAATCCCAGCAGGATCAGCCCGATCAGCGCCCCCGCCCAGGCGTGCTCCAGCATGCCGGGTCGGCCGACCGCGTCGGCGGCGTATCGCCAGATCATGTATCCCAGCACGCTGCCGCCGAGGCCCCCCATGACGCTGAGTGCATACTTGAAGGTGGGCAGCGCCATCGCCCCCAGCAGCACCGCCCCGGCAATGCCGCAGTACAGCGGAGCGTTGTCGCCCTGCAGGTGCTCACCGATGTACACCCCCGCAAACGCCCCGATCGCCGCGGCGTTGATGACGATGAGAACCTTCACCGTCTTCCAGCCCTGCAGAAGGTACACCAGCCCGCATGCCAGCAGGACCGCCCCGGTCAGGAAGCCGACCGTGTCGAGATACTGGATGTACTCGGCCTGGGTGGGTACCTCCAGCCGCGGGAGGAACGTCTCGCCGCCGGACTGTACGGTTGTCGCCGTCTGTGCCAACATGACCAACCCCCGATGCCTGGGGTCGCCGGGAGCTACTTCCCGCCCTTGGAGGACTCGGGCTTCTCACCGGCAGGTTGCTGTTCCTCGTCCTGCTTCTGTCGCTTCTTCTTCGCCTTCCGGGCGGCCTTGCGTGCGGCGATGCCCTGCACCACCCAGCCGGCGGCCGCGAGTACCACGATGCTGGACAGGGCGATGATCGGGCGACCCATCGCCTCGGGAACCGGCTGCCCTGCCGAAGCAAGGAAGGCGCCCTGCGCCCCGGCCACCACCACCAGCGCACCGACCAGCGACGTCATGAAGACCGTGCAGCAGGTCGGCAGCAATAAGCCTGTCACGCCCGCGGCCACGCCGGCCGCCACGGCCGAACTGCCCAGCACCACGCCCTGGCGCTGATAGACCTCCAGCCCGGTCCCGTAGAGATAGTGCCACGTCGCCAGCAGGAAGCCGGGCCAGGTCTCGGCCAGATCCGAACGAAACTCCGGAAGGTCGGAGAGGGGAATCCATTGCATGTGGTGCAGCACCACGCCGACCGCAGTCAGGCCCACCGCCAGCGCCGCCAGCCCCAGCACCCACACCAGGCGGGCGGCGACCACCCCGAGGGTGCCCAGCACCCCCGCCATCGCCACCCGGGCGATCAGCACGTCCACGCCCGCCGCAGCCGCAACCACCGGACCCAGCAGCACCCCCAGGGCGATACCCACCACCGCCAGTGCTCCGCGGTGCACCACCCGTCCGAACACCAGCAGCAGCGCGCCGACGAGAATCGCCCCCGCCAGCGAACCGGTGAGGTAGGGGCTGTCCATCTCGGAAAGGGGCAGGTGGATCTGAACCTGCTGCCAGACGGTCTGCAGAGACTCTATCATGGTGACGTCCGTGTCGTGGGCATCCGAACTTCTCCGGTGCGTCGGCCTAAAGTCAGCCGCCGGGATTCACTGCCCGAAATCCGTTTCCGTGCCTGCGGCGGTGCGCGGGTCAGTCCATCTGGCTGCGAACGTGCTCCAGGTTCGCCTTCGCCAGTTCGATGTTCCGCCGGTCGTGCAGCGTGTCGATCGCTTTCTGGAGATACTCGATCCCGCGCGGGTACTGATGTAAGTATCGTCCATACAGGATTCCGAGCATGAGGTAGATGTCGCCCACGTGCTCGTATCCGGAGTAGTGCCACAGGAACCGCTCGTAGGCGTCGGCGGCCGCGGCGTGCTGCTTGTTGGCCATCAACTGGTTGGCGACGTCGAGCTGGTCCTGCCGCCCGAGCACGGCATCCTCGGCCACCTGCACGAGCTGCAGGTACAGCCTGGCGGCCGTCTCCGTATCGTGCGAAGCGCACGCCTGGCGGATCTGCCGGCGGAGTTCCAGTTCGCGTGCCTCGGGCGTGCCGGAGGCCTCGGAGGAAACCGTCGTCGCCGCCACCCGCCGTTTCTGCTCGGTCTGCGGTTTGCGGTGCACGCTGAACGGGTCGTAGCCCTCGGCGACCATGCGGCGGTACTGCGAGCGTCGCCGGGCCGACTGCAGCAGGTTCAGCAGGTCAAAGGCATCCCGCGGGAGCACCTTGAGCTTCAGCAGGATCAGCGAAACGGCGATGCCGAAGACGTACCCGCTGGCGTGGGCAGTGTAGGCGACCCCTCCGGCGAATCGGCCCGACAGCGCCGGCATGACCGACATCAGCAGGTTCCAGACCACCTGGATAATCAACAGGTAGAGGCTGGAGACTTCAATGAACGTGATGAAGTACAGCACCATGAGCAGGGTCACCCGCGTGCGCGGGAACAGCACCAGGTAGGCGCCGGTGACCGCGGCAATCGCCCCTGACGCCCCCAGCACCGGCGCCATCCCACCCAGCAGCAGGTAGCCCAGCCCCGCCAGAATGCCCCCCGCCAGGTAGAACGCCAGGTAGCCCACGTTCCCGAAGCGATCGTTGATCGCCCCGCCGAAGGTCCACAGGAACACCATGTTGCCGATCAGGTGCATCCAGCCGGCGTGCAGGAACATGGAACTGAAGAACTGGTACAGTTGCGGGACGTCCGGCAGGAGCATCCAGTGCCAGATGCGGCGCTGGCTCTCGGCCGTCATGCCGTTGAAGCCCAGCACGAAGAGCCCCACATTGAGGGCGACCAGAACGTAATTGACCACCGGGCGGCGGGTCTGCTTGTAATCGGTACGGATCGGAAGGAACATACGTTGGCTTCTCTGGAGACAGTCTCATGCCCTCTATCGGCCAAGACAGGCCGCGGGCTTCTGCCACAGTCTACGTTCCGCCCGCCGGGTGTTACAGCGCCTTCTTGCCGATCAGCCGCGGCATGTACTCGTAGCGGGTCCGCAGGAAGCGGATCTTCGGGGGGTACTTCACCCGGAAAAAGCCGGTCTGCCCGGCATCGAGTCGCTCGGCTCCGTCGCCTTCGATCTGCCCGACGGCAAACCCCTCGTGGTACCAGTGGGGGGTGTAGAAATCGCAGTAGATACTGCCGTTCAGTACGGCATATCGGCCGGATGTGTTCCGGACTTTTCCGGTCAGTTCGATGACGGCGTCCTCACCCTCACCCTCGATGTAGTAGCCCAGCCCCCTGGTGGACACCGGCAGGCAGAGGTACTCCGCGTTCCGCTCGGCCGAGACGGTCACCTCGAAACCGTAGCCCTCGTCGGGCGACAGGCCGCCGAACGGCAGCGAGAACCGCACGTAGTGATTGGACGGCACCCACTTGACGGTGACGGTCCTGAGCCCCTGGCGGGCACCGGTGCTGTCGATGACGACGATGGAGACGGTCGCCGTCTCCACCGGATCGACGTGCAGGTTCCGGAATCGGGCGGTCAACTCGCCGGTGGTGCCCACGTCGGCAAACTTCAGCCGCAAGTCGGTAATGCGGGTATCCCGGTCGCCCTTGACCTTGATCTCGCCGACGTTCCCGCCGGCGTAGACGTCCTCGGGGGGTTTGGGGTCATCGGGCTTCAGGCCGTTGCCGCCGGATGCCCCCCCCTGCGCCTGGTCGGGCGACGGCTGGTCGGTCCGCTCGGCAAGGCGGGCCTGGCGGGCTTCCTCCTCCTTGCGGATCTGCTCGGCCTCGGCGCGGGAGACGCGCCTCTTCTCGTAGGTACCGGTGGCGGGGTCGTACACCTGCACCACCGGATGGGTGTAGAACCAGTGAGCGGCAATGGCAGCCCCGACCGCACCCAGCACGCAGAGAACCGTAATCACGGCCATGGCGGTGTTGTTCTTCTTCGGCCTGGCCAGGTGCGCCCGCGGTGCGGGTC
>JBKHHV010000254.1:0-5653 GCA_046539005.1 Phycisphaerae bacterium | reverse complement strand
AGGCCGCGGCGTTCACCGCTTCCATAGCCTCCCGGACGTGGGCCTTCCGCTCCAGCGGAATGATCCATCCCCCGGCCGACCAGACCGGGTGCCCTCGCCATTCATCGCCGGCCGCGTGCAGGCGAACCCGGGCGGCGTGCTTGAACTGCTCGATGACATCCTCCGGCCGATCGCGGTGATGCTTCACCACCACCTGCACGGCGTCCGGTCTCACCGCCAGGGCATGCACCACGTAGCCCTGTTGGCGGGCTACGTCGCCCACGGCCGCGGCAATGTGGTCGGCGTCGGCAGCGGTCAGACCCCGCGCATCGAACCGCAGCGCATCGTGACGCCGCCGGTAGGCCTCCATATCTCTGGACGAGGAGGGGCGGGCCAGAAGCGCCTCGTGTTTCGCCAGCGAGAGGCGCCGGGCAAGCTCGCCCCGGGTGGCGTCCTCGCTGTTGGGGGACGAGTCGGGCTCGTCCCAGGCGCCGTACGCCGTCCATACCAGCCGAAATGCTCGCGCTCGCAGCCTTGCCATGCTCACTCCCTCGTGGGCCACCGGCTGGCGTTCAGCAGCTCCCGCATCGCCGCCGGCACGTCGCCCGACCGCAGCAGTGCCGGAAGCGGACCGGCCGTGGACATGATGAACGTGACACTGTTGCTTCGATTCAGTGATCCGTGGGTGCTCGCCACGTCCACCGCTCCGGCAAAGCCGGACATGCCGAAGTAGTAGCCATCCTCCAGCGAAACGATCATGGTCGGCGGATGCTCCACCAGAGCGTAGTGTGCCCGCCAGATCCGCTGCAGCGGTGCGGGGTACTCGCTGTCCACGGTTGCCGCCAGGAGTTCGTCGGCGTCGTAAGCACCGTTGGCGTCGGGCTCCAGGTTCGCCAGCACGCCCTTGAGTTTCAGCGGGTCGCCCACGACCGGCTCGTAGTGGAATCGGCCATCGCCGGTGCGACGGATGATCGCCCGGGGGTTCGGGGCGTTGGGGTCTGTTTTGGCAGAGGCGCCCCACACCTCGATCGCCGGCGGGTCGGTGGGGCTGGGGAAGCTCAGCAGGTCCACGCCTTTCAGGGCGACCAGGTCGCGTGCCACTTCCTCCGGCTTTCGGGTGTTCACGCTGGCGTAGGTCAGCAGTCCGAAATCGGGCACGACCACGTCCTGGTCCTTCTCGATGCGGTCCCGCACGCACCAGCCGTTCTTCTGCAGGTGGTCGATGATCGGGCACCGCACCGATTGGGTGTAGCTGTGGCCGTGGTCGGAGATCAGCGTCACCTTCGTGAGTCCCTGGGTCTCCACCAGCACCTGGTGGATCAGGCGTTCGACCCTTCGCAGGCAGCGGAACTGCCCCTGCTTGCCGTGCTGGGTGCTCATGCCGGCCGAGCTGACAATGTACGTCAGCACCTCCTTGTTCTTCCGCTCGTCGAAGGTCTCCTTGACGTTGTTGACTTCATGCCCGAAGACCTTCCAGGGGTAGACGTAGCCCACCGCGTCGAGGATCAGGTTGGCCCGGTACTGCAGCAGTTGATTGTAAGGCTGGTTGAGCCCCTTGATGTAATCCAGAGCCCCGCCGACTGTCTTGCCGGCGCGGTGGTTGTAATACTTCGCCTCGAACGCCTTGGCGGGCACGTACCCCAGCAGGTCTTCCACGCAGACGTCAGTCATCGTGGGGTAGGGCGCGACCACCTTGGAAGGTGCGTGGAACAGGCGCAGTCCCCCCGCGCGGCGGTATTCCTGCACGACGTCGTAGGCGAACCCGTCCAGGATCACCACCAGGTGCCGGCATTGGTCTGTGTCGATCGCGTCCAGGTGGACCCACCGTTCGATCGTGCCGTCGCCGTCGTGGTCGAAAGCCAGTCTCGTCAGTCGAGCGTTGTCGGATTTCGAGGACCCGAAGAAGTACACGTCGGCCCGGCCATCGTGATCGGAGTCGAACGCCCGGCTGGCACCGACCCGCTCGGCGGCCTGTTGCATCGACTCGGCCGGGAAATGCACCGGGTCCTGTCCACAACCAGCCAGCGCCGCCAGCGACATCGCCGCCGGCATGATGTACCGCAGTAATCGCATTGCATCTCTTTTCTGTTCGGTCCGGCGAAAGCCGGGCGCGAGCCCAACCCATCGCCCTGTCAACATGTACCATTGTAATCGGCAGCTTGGCGTGGCGACCCGAAGCGTTTGCGCTTTCCCTCGGGCAGGGGGAACGGTAACGTATCGACCATGCGAGCACTGGTTTATGATATCAAGCCCGCCGGTTGGCTGGCGTGCAGGCTGCTGCGGCGCTTTCGGCCGAACGTTCTTACCAGCCCGCTCAACGGGCTGACGCTGCGGGATATCGACCCACCCGGGCTGCCCGGCGACGACTGGGTCCGCGTTCGCACGCTCCTGGGCGGCATCTGCGGGACCGACCTTGCCCTGCTCGCCCAGAAACAACCCCCCGACTCCATCCTCCAGGCGTTCAGTTCCATGCCCATGCTGCTGGGGCACGAGAACCTCGCGGAGGTGATCGAAACCGGACCGGCCGTCGAGGACGCCTGGGTGGGGCGCCGCGTCTGCGTGGAACCGACGCTGGGATGCGTCGCCCGCGGGATCGACCCCGTGTGCGAGCCCTGCAGTCGTGGGCAGTTCGGTGCGTGCGAGAACTTCGGCGCCGACGGGCAGGGGCGCTACAGTCTGCCCCCGGGCACGAGCACCGGCTACAACTCGCGCACGGGCGGTTCCTACGGTGAACAGTTCGTGGCGCACGTGTCGCAACTGGTTCCGGTTCCCGACGAGGTTCCCGACGAGGTCGCCATCCTCACCGACCCCCTGGCGTGCAGCCTCCACAGCGTTCTGCGGGCCGACCTGACCGAAGCCCGGCGCGTGCTGGTGTACGGGGCCGGCGTGCTCGGGCTGGGATGCATCGCGGCGCTGCGCGCCTTGGGCTTCGAGGGGGAAATCCACGCCCTCGACCGGGCCGACTACCTCGGCGAGAAGGCGACGGCCCTCGGGGCCGACCGGTTCCTGAAGCTTCCCCCCGACGCGAAGGGGCGCTTTACCCGCATTGCCGAACTCACCGGCGCCACCCAGCAGGTCGTGCGTTTCGGAAACCGCATGCTGTCGGGGGGGTATGATGTGTTGCTGGACTGCGTGGGTTCGCCCGGGGCGATGCAGGAGTGCCTCAAGTGGGCGGCCGCCCGGGGACAGATCGTGGTGGTGGGCACCGGCAGCGGTGGACGGGTCGACTGGACCCCGCTGTGGTTCCGCGAGCTGACCCTCCACGGAGCGTACGGTCGAAGCATCGAGCAGGTGGAAGGACGCCGGATCGGCACCTACTCGCTGGTGCTGGAGTGGCTCGCTTCCGGCAGGCTTGCCCCTTCGGGGCTGCTTACGCATACTTTCGCGCTGGAGGACTACCGCGAGGCGCTGAAGATCTCGATGAACAAGGCTTCGCACGGGGCGGTGAAGGTAGCCTTCGATTTCCGCTCTCTCGGCGAGGCACGAACCATAACCACGGGAGAAAGACATGGCTGAGAAACCGATTGTCGGGATCGTAATGGGAAGCGACAGCGACCTGGATATCATGCGCAAGTGCAAGGACGGGCTTGCCGAGTTCGGAATCGCCAGCGAGATGCGGGTGATCAGCGCCCACCGCACACCGGATGCCGCCCACGAGTACGCCGCCACCGCGCGCGACCGTGGGCTGAAGCTGCTGGTCGCCGGGGCCGGCATGAGCGCCGCCCTGGGCGGGGTCCTGGCAGCCAACACCACGCTTCCGGTGATCGGCGTGCCGATCAATTCCGGCCCGCTGCAGGGGGTGGACGCAGCCCTGAGCACCATGCAGATGCCCCCCGGCGTGCCGGTGGCGTGCATGGCGATCGGCTCGGCCGGTGCGAAAAACGCAGCCGTCTTCGCCGCCGAGATTCTCGCCGTCTCCGATGCCGAACTGGCCGAGAAACTGGCGCAGTTCAAGAAGACCCAGGCCGAGAAGGTCGCCCAGAAGGACAAGGCGATCCAGGACTGAGAACGCAGAAGCTGAAGCAAACGTAGTCCGGCGGCAGGGCTCGCTTCCCCAAGGCGGGTCCTGCCGTTCGGTCTATTCACGGCGAAGGCGTTGCCTTTCGCCATGCCCCGCAAGCAGGAGAAACGACTGCCCATGGCCGGATCACTGGTGCTGGCGTGCGTTGGGATCATTCTGTTGGCCGCCCGCTGGCGCTACGCCGCGGGGGGGCTGGACGTGGCCGCCCCGATCCCGCTGGAAGGCTGGCTGTGGATTCCCCTGGCCTGCGGGTGTCTTGCGATGGCGGGGATGCTTCTCTGGATGCACCGCCGCCGGCTCGCCGCACCCCGCGCCCGGCTGTCGGCCGTGCAGTTGGGGCTGTTCCCGGTGCTCTTCGCCTTCGAGTGGGCCTTGCTGCCCGCCTACAACGAGGACTACCGGTGGTGGCACATCGCCGTTCTGCTGGGGTTGCTGGGCGTGCTGGTCTGGGGTCTTCTCGACGACCGCCGTCGCGGTGTTTCGTGGCGACTGGTCGGCCGATGGCGGTCGGCAGCGAAGCTCCTGGCGTTCCCGACGGTTTTGGTCGTCCTGGCGAGCATCGCCGCCTGCCTCGTGCTGGACAGTTGCCACAATCTCTGGAAGCTGCCCGGCTCGCTGCTGGGCTATCCTCTGTATGCGTTCGCCCAGTTGCTGGTGTTCCTGGGTTTCCTGCCCCCGCGGCTGCGGGACCTCGCTGTCCCCCGGTGGCAGGTGGCTCTCACCGCGGCCGTCCTGTTTGCGTTGGTGCATTGGCCCAACGGGCTGTTGATGCTGGGGTGTTTCGCCGGCGGGATCCTGTGGGCGTGGGTGTGGCAGAGGAAGGGGAGCATCGTGGTGGCCGCGGTGTCTATGGGGTGCATGGCGACGGCCTACAAGCTGCTGCCGGTAGACGTTACGAGCAATCTTCGCACCGGGCCGATTTACGTCCAGCGTGTGGTGGACGAGCGGGTTCGCCATCGGGAGATGTGGAAGGCCTACCGGCGGACGAAAAGAAGCCGCTTGCAGCGCAAGGCCGGGGAAACTAGTTCGCGTCCAGCGACAGGGCCCCGGTCCGGGAATTGACGGAGATGAGGCAGCTATCGACATCGTAGTACCAGCCGCTCTCGTTGTTTCGGGGCGGGGCGGTGCCGGTGCCGGCGATGACCTTCCGTGCGGTTTCCTCGTTGTCGATGAGGGGGTTCTCCGGCCATTTCACCAGGTAGGGTCCGCAACTGCCCTCGGCGTTCAGTTTGCCGTTGGGGTCGGTGCGTTCGGTCAGTCGCTCGATAAACAGCGACATGTCCTGGAGTCCGTTTTCCTGCAGGTGGGGGCCACGGCGGTTGTTATGCTCCACGCGGTATCGCTCGATGGCCCGTCGCAGGGCGGTCAGGTCCGAGCAAAGTCGACCCTCGCGGGATTCGTCGGTTGCCGAGACGATGCGGGGAAGGGCGAGCATCCCCACGATGGCGACGATCGTCACCACCAGCAGAATCTCCACCAATGTGAAGCCGGGGCAGCGGGTTGCCTGTCTCATCAGAGGGGTCCTCCATCCGGCGGCTCCGCGTCGGCCGACGTCGGCCCGGACCTGCGAAGCCCGATGTCTTCTCTGCGCTTTGGTCTCGCCCTGCCCGCAGGCGGTCATTTGACAGCTAACGGCTGGTTCAGCGGTACCTT
>JBKHHV010000025.1:0-19560 GCA_046539005.1 Phycisphaerae bacterium | reverse complement strand
AGGGCGTTCCCGTCGGGTCCGACAACCCCCCACCCGGCGACGAAGGGGAAGGCCGCATCTTCCTGAACCCCCAGAGCTGGGCGCTGATCAGTGGCATCGCCAACCGGGGCCGGTCCGACAGCGCCGTGGCTGCGGCGAAGGAGTACCTCGACTGCGGGTACGGCAAGCTGCTGAACTGGCCGGCGTTTACGAAACTGCGTCCGCGTATCGGGCAGATGACGGCGATGACCCCCGGCTTCTACGAAAACGGCAGCGTCTACGTGCATGGCAACTGCTTCTGGCTGTACGCCCTGGCGGTGGACGGCCGCGGCGACGAGGCGTGGAAGGCGATCCGCGACATCCTGCCCGATACCGACAACAGGCCCAACACCGACACAGAGCCGTTCGTGATTCCCAACTACTACATCGGTCCCAACGTCGAGCGGCGCAAGCAGCGGAACCTCTACCTTTCCGGCTGGCGGACCGGCTCGGCGGCGTGGGTTTACTTCACCTGCCTGGAGGAAATCCTCGGACTGCGGGCAGAGTATGACGGGCTGGCGATCGATCCGCACCTCCCGGCCGGGTGGAAGGACGTACACGTCAGCCGAGCTTTCCGCGGCGACGTGTACGAGGTCCGCATCGCCTCCAGTGGAGATCCGGCTGCGAAGGTGACCAGCATTACGCTGGACGGCCGGGACGTCGACGGGGGAGTGATCCCGCCGGTCGGCGACGGCGGCGTCCACAAGGTGACCGTGACGATGGATTGAGACACCGGCTACAGGAACGGCGGCAAACGGACCAAGCGATTGCCGGCGGGGATTGCCCTGGTTGTGTCGCTGCTGGTGATCCGTGTAAGTGTCTCGACAGTGCTGGATGACTGGCGACGTACTGCCGATGAAGCCGCCCAGATGTTGCGGGAGATGTATGACTCCGAGATGGGTAACCCGGACAACAGGTGACCGACCATGAGGAAGCCCACACGCACACAACGCTTCTTCGCGAGCGATTGGCCGCGAAAGGCCTGGCTGGTGCTGCTGCCGTCGGCCTGCGTGGTGGCGGTGTTGTTTCTTCTCCCGCCCCAGTCGGATGCCCTGCTGAACTGGCGGTTCGTTTTGTGGCTGGTGCTTTCGGTACTGGCAGCGGCGGCCGCGGGGTTTTGTGCGGCGATACTGCTCGGCTGGATTCTGCTTGGGCCGGTCTACGCGGAGCGGGAACGCGCCAACGGTGGCCCGTTCGAGCCGGGCGACCGCGTGCAGATACTCGCAGGCCCGCACCGCGACAAGATCGTTCACGTGCGGGAGAAATGGCAGGGCAACCAGGTGCGCGTGGATCTGGGCGAGCGGGACGACGAGCGGTTCACCGAAGTCTTCAGCCCCTGGCAGTTGCTTCGGGAGCAGGGCAGCGGGAGCGATCCCCGGTAACGTCTACTCCTCGTTTCTGCTCGGGGTGTCCTGCGCGTTGTGCGCGCGGGCGCGAGGTCGAGTGAGCCAAAGCACCAATGCGCCGACCAGCACGATGGGAACCACCCACGCCGCGCGGGGGGTGCCCGTCATCTCCGGGAGCATCGCTCCGCCGTAGTCCAGCACGCTTTCGATCGGGGGGACGACGTAGGGAGCCATCAGCAGGAACCCCAGCGCCCCGGCAAACATGCCAAGCACACTCACCAACGCGTCGATACGACCGGAGGCCGCGCACGCCAAGCCGGTTCCCGGACAGAACCCCGTCATCCCGAAGCCCAATCCCAGCAGCGACCCGCCGATCAGGTTCGCCAGCAGAACCGCCGTCTTGACGTTGAAGTCTGCATACCCGGCACGTTGCAGGATCCACGTCCCGGCCATGCCCACCAGCACGAAAACCGCGATGACCCGCATGGCGTGGAAGTCCTTGAGCCTCAGCGTGCCGATGATCTTGTCGGGGTCGGCGAGGCTCGCCAGAACCAGCCCCGCTCCGAAGATTCCACCGATAATCAGGGGAATGAGGATTTCCATGGTCGCTCTCCTTACTCGATCTCAGGGACTTTCGGGTAGAGGATGCGGGCCACCAGCACGCCGACGCCGAACAACCCGATGGTGAACGGCAGCACCGAAAGCGACAACTGCGCCCAGCCGCTGGCGAATTGCCCGCTGGTACAGCCGTGTCCGATGCGCGCTCCCAAAAGGATGAAGAACCCGCCGACCAGGCACAGGATCATCCGGAAGGCGGTACTCCTTCCGTTTACCCGTGACCATACGGGGTTCGCCGCGGGGCGCCATCGCTTCACCGCCAGTGCCGCCACCGCCGCCCCGATCACCAGCCCGACATCCAGCCAGAAGCCATAGCTGAGCTTCTGGTACTTGTCCTTCTTCAGGACCGGGTGGTTGTCGGCATAGTCGGGGGCCCCTTCGTGAAGGGCGATGCCCTCGACCACGACGAACTGCGTGGAAACCCCGAGCGGTTTCTTGACCGCCACTGCCAGTACCTGCGTCAGCCCCAGCAGCAGTCCGCCTACCAGCCAGGGCATCACCGCCTTGCGTACCTTTACCTCAGCCATGCAATTCCTCCTTCTCGCATCGGGATTCCATTGGGGTAAGCCAAGGAATTGTAGGCGGTAAAGACGGCTGCGGTGGAATATCAGCCCGCGGGCAGCTTTTTGAGGCGGTCGGTGACGGCCCGGGCCTTGGTGATGCTCACGCCCGCCGGCAGGACCCCCGCGCTGGTAAGGAAGATTTTTCGGCGGTCGGGGCACTGGTCCAGGTCGGCCGCCACGGTCGCTACGATCTCCTCCGGCTCGCTCATCCACAGCGTGGCGTTGGTGCCGCCCAGGAGGCACTTGGCGGGCATGCGCGTGCGTCCTTCAGCGAGGGAGACGTCTCCCAGCGGGCGCGTGGTGTAGGCCTCGTTGACCAGGGCGGGCAGTTCGTCGATCATCTCCAACAGGGCATGCAGCGCCCCGCACATGTGATGTACGGGGATCACGCCGTGTTCGAGGATCAGGCTCCCGTAGTCCCGCAGGTGGGGCATGCAATGTTCGCGGAAGATCGCGGGACTGATGAGCGTGGTGGAGGTGTTTTCGGTGAGCCAGAAGGTGTCGGCCCGGAGGTGCGGCAACAGGGCCCGCAGCAGCTTCATGCGGTCCTGGTGCATAATCTGGAGGGTCTGCTCGAACAGTTCCGGTTCGTCGGCCATCATGAAGATCGCCGTTTCGGGCCCGCATTGATGCTCGACCATGTCCATCAGCGGTCCGGGCCCGATTCCCGCGATGGTGAAGGCGTCCATGGCCTCCAGTTCGCGCTGGCAGGCGGCGTGGACGGCGGCGGTGTTGGAACAGACGCTATACTCGTTGCCTTCGAACAGCCACCGCAGGCGCCGCAGATCGTCGACCGACTTCACCGGGTACTCCACCGGATGCCAGGAATTGGTGTAGGGGTCCTTCGACCACTTCGCCGTCAGGTCGCCGTCCGGCGTGGACCAGGTGCGTACGCGTCGGTCGGGGTCTTCCTCGCAGTCTTCCTCGACGCGGGGACGGCTACAGTCGCATCGCAGGAAGTTGCCGAGCATCAGGTCGCAGCCGGCCGCCGCCAGCAGCGCCGGTCCGTCCATGGTTCGCACATCCTGCGGCTGGGGCGTTCGCCAAGTGGGGTTGTCCATTTTCAGCCACACCGGGAAACGGTCCAGCGGCTTTCCGTCGATGCAGGCGCGGATCCGCTGGCGGTTGGTCATAGCGGAGGTCTCGGCCCGTGGATGCGTCTGCATTGTGTTCCTTTCGATGGTCGATCCGTGAGCGGAATCAGGTGCTTCTGTGGGGATTCTCACCATGAAGGATACAGGTCTTGTTCCCACGGGGCAATGTGGGGTGTGGGTGTCGCAGGAGTCTAGTATTCTTGCGAAGCCGTGACATATCACGGCAGATCGACCCGAAAGGAGAAGACACCATGGGTAAAGCGATCATCGGCGTATTTGAAGGTCCTCGCGAAGCAGCGATGGCCATAGACGACTTGGCGGCGCGCGCTGTGGACAAGTCGCGCATCAGTGCCCTGGCTTCGGAGCCGACCGTCAAGAAGACTCTCGGCATCGACGTGCAGACCAAGGGCGCCGAGGGCATTGCCATCGGCGGCGGCATCGGAACCGCGGCCGGTGCGATCCTGGCCGGGCTCACCTCGGTAGGCGTCCTGGCGACCGGCGGGATCGGGCTTGTGGCGACCGGTCCGCTTATTGCGGCGTTGACCGGTGCCGGCGCGGGCGCCCTGGCCGGCGGTGCCCTGGGCGGACTGATCGGGCTGGGCTTCAGCGAACAAGAGGTCAAGCACTTCGAGGATGCGCTGGAGAAGGGCTCGGCGATCATCGCCGTCGACATGGAGAACCATGACGACGAAGACATCATCAAGGACGTCTTCGAGTCGCACAGCGCCAAAGAGACCGCCACGGCCTGAGCCTGTAAAGGACTGGCGATGGTACCCGGCTGACTCTGTGAACGGCGCAATCACGCACCCGCAGAGGCAGCCGGGGCGATATCGACATGACAGAGAAAGGTTCCCCTATGAGTACGGTTCAGCTGACTACCGATCATGAAACCATCAAGACTTGGGCGAAGGAGCGTAACGGCAAGGCCGCCCAGGTGGAAGGCACCGGAGACGGAGACCCCGGCGTCTTGCGCATCGAGTTCCCGGATGCCGGCAAGGCCGACAGCCTCAAGCGCATCCAGTGGCCGTCGTTCTTCAAGAAGTTCGACGAGCAGGGCTTGGCGCTGCTCTACCAGGACCAGACCGAACGCGGCGAAATCAGCCGTTTCTGCAAGCTGGTCTACGCGCCCCAGGGCGTGCTGGCGATGCTGCACGAAGAGCACGAGAAAGTGCTCCGGACGCTGGCGTCCATGGAGGATACCACGCCCAACGCCGTCAAGACGCGCCCCCGCCTCCTGGAGCAACTGGAAGAACTGCTGATTCCGCACATGGCCGGGGAGAAGAAGGTGGTCTACAAGGCACTCAAACAGGCCGCCACCGACAACGAGGAAACCCGCACCGTGCTGGAAGCCCGCGAGGAACACCGGCTTGCCAAACAGGAGCTCAAACGCCTCGCCAAGGCCGACCCCGAAACCCCGGCGTGGGGCGCACGCCTGAAGGTGCTCAAGGAAGTCGTCGAGCATCACATCGAGGAGGAAGAGGAAGAGATGTTCGACCTCGCCCGCAACCTGCTCGGAGAGGAACAGCTCGAAGAACTCGACCAGCAGTACAGGAAGCGTGAGCAGAAGGCCTTGGCCAAGCTGTAGACGCTGACGTTGACCGAATACCGACTGCGTCCAGGCCTGCCCAGGCAGCCCGGGCGGTCGGGGCTTTCTTTCAGGGAGACTTCATGGATATCCTGCGAATCCTTCTGGCGGTTCTGCTGCCCCCACTGGGGGTGTTCCTGCAGGTCGGCATCGGAATGCACTTCTGGCTGAACATTCTGCTGACGATCCTGGGGTACATCCCCGGCATTGTTCACGCGGTGTGGGTGATCGCCACCAAGTAACCCGCCCAATCTTCGGCGCTATTCGTACTTCCAGCTTGCCCAGTACCGGCTTGTCCAGGTCTTGTCTTCCAGTTTGCTGGTGCTGTTGCCGCAACTGACGGTGCCCATGACCGGGCCATGAACGCGGATGGTGTACCTGCCGGGCTTGGCGCTGGTTCCCGGCTTCACGGTGGCGACGAACTCGGCGGTCAGCATCTCATTCCCGATCTCGAACGTGCCGCTCTCGACGGTGCCCTTGAGTGCGTCGTCATGGTTGTTCCACACGCGGCCGCCGGTGATCTTGCCGTCTTCCAGTTCGAACGTGAAGAACGCCCGGTAGCCGCTCCAACTTCCGTTATACAGCCCGCCCTCGGGCTTGATCGTCGCTTTGGCTACCTTGCCCACCTTCGGCTTGGACTCGACGTGCCCTTCGATGTCGCCGCTGACCTTTCGCTCACCGAAAACGCCGTCGAAGCGGCCGACCACCTCGGCATCTTTCAGCCTCGCGTCGATGGTGTAGCGGGCCGACATCTTCTTGTGGTCCTTCGGGATCCACGCATCCGGGAAAACCGTCACCGTAATGGGCCCATGCAGGCGACCATCCTTGAGCTTCAGCTTGCCGGTATCGACCTCGTGGGTGGCGTTGTTGAAGTTCGGCGTCACCGCGAAGGCACCGCCGATCCTGCCCTTCGAAGTCGACAGGAATACGTTGATCATCTTCCCCGGCCGTACTCCCTGCTGCAGCGTCAGCTTCCAGATGGCATCGCCCGGCTCGGGCACCGGGGAAAGGTTCAGCCTGCCCTGGCAGCCGCCGGTGACCTCGTTGCCCCCGTCGATGGTGGCTCGGTAGCTGCCGGCCACGTGCGTGCCGACGACTGTACACTCGAAGCCCACCACCAGCGACTGGGTGGTCTGCCCGTTCTTCTGCAGCGTGCCTTCCACGCGCCCGCTGAGCCGGTTGCCTTCCAGCGACACCGTGGCTTTCCGGGCAATCGTCGCCGCCCCGATGTCGGTAATGCTGCCGTGAGGGATCAGCTTCACGCCGATCGGCTTGCCGTCCCGCAGGCCCATCTCCACCCCGACGCGGCGCAGGCCCTTCCTGGTGCGGGTGGCCGACCGCATCCGCAGTTCGACGCGATACCGCTCAGGCAGCTTCGGGGCGTCGCTGACGGTTCCTTCGACCTTCCCGGACACCTTCGAATCGCCGGCGCTTCCGGTGAACTTGCCCGTCGCCTTCCCGGCTGCGAGATCAATGTCCAGCCGGTACTCGCACTCCAGGCTCTTTCCCCCGGCCGGCACCCAGCCATCGCTGGGAACGGTTACCTTGATTTCGCCGTGGAGGCGGCCGTTGCCGGCGGAGAGCCCGGAGGTGTCCACCGTGTAGGGCATGGTGTTGAACGTGGGGGCCGAGGCAAAGGCGGCCGTCACCTGCTTCCCGTCCAGGGCGAGGTAAACGTTCATCGGTTTCTCGCGGGGCAGGGCGTTCTGGAGTTCCAGTCGGCAAATCTGTTCCCCTGCGGCCGTGGCTGCCCATGCCGTCAGGATCATCATTACCACAGCCCAGCCGCACGTCGAACGGTACCGGTTCATGCCGCGTCTCCTCGTTTCGATGCGGGCGATCATTCGCCCGGATTCCACACTATGAAACCCGCTGACGCAAGGGAAGGGGCGGGCAGACCGTTTTTCGTGTCTCCGGGCGACTGAAAGGCGAAGCCGGCCCCCGCCCCATCTGGTATACTCCTGCGGCAGGAAGGACGAACATGCAACAGAGCAATCAACTGGAAACCCGGGCATTGCGGCTGTCGGGCGAGGACAACGTCGCCACGGCCCTGCGTGAGATTTCGCCGGGCACCTGGACGCTTGGCGACGGGACATCGCTGCGGATCGACGAGGCGATCCCGGTGGGGTTCAAGGTCGCCCTGGTCGGTATCGCCGCCGGTGAACCGGTCGTCAAGTACGGGCACGTCATCGGGCGGGCGAGCGAGGACATCGCCGCCGGTTCGGTCGTGCACGTGCACAACATGAGCAGTACGGTCGGCGCCGCCGACGGGGAGGACGCATGAGCGAGCCGACGATACGGGCCTGGCCTCGAGGCGAGGGGCGGTGGGGCATCCGCAATCACGTGCTGGTGGTCTCGACGGTCTGCTGCGCGAACTTTGCGGTCGAGCGCATCGCCAAGGCCGACCCGGCCGTCGTGCCGGTCACCCATCAACACGGATGTACCCACCTGGGCGACGACCGCCAGCAAGTGCTGCGGACGCTCGCCGGCACCTGCGAGAACCCCAACGTCGCCGGCGTGTTGCTGGTCGGGCTGGGGTGCGAGAGCATCTCGGTTGCCGACATAACCGCCTGTGTGGCGACCGACGGGCGCATGGTCCGTTCGCTGGTCATCCAGGAGGCCGGCACCGTCGAGCAACTGCTTGCCGCAGCGGCCGATCATCTGGAAGAGATGAAGCGCTTCGCCGCGTCGCAGGAACCGCAGTCCCGACCCGTCGGGGACCTGGTCATCGGCCTGGAGTGCGGAGGGTCGGACCCGTTCTCGGGAATCACCGCCAATCCGGCGGTCGGGGTGGTGAGCGACCGACTGGTCGCGGCCGGTGGGACCGTGATGCTGTCGGAGACGCCGGAGATGATCGGCGCCGAGGACGCCCTGACGCCCCGCATTGCCGACGCGGCCGCCCGCGAGAAGCTGCTGGCGTGCATCGGCCGATATACCGCCGCCGCCCGTCGCCAGGGGTGCGACCTGCGCGGGGTCAACCCCACCCCGGGCAATATCCGTGCCGGGCTCAGCAGCATCGAGGAGAAGTCGCTGGGGTGCGTGGTCAAGGGCGGCACGAGCCCGATCCGCGAGGTCCTGGACTATGCCGCCGCTCCGTCTGTGTCGGGCCTGGTGGTCATGGACACCCCGGGCAACGACCCCGAAAGCATCACCGGCATGGTGGCGGGCGGGGCCACGCTGGTGCTGTTCACCACCGGGGTAGGCACGCCGCTGGGCAACCCGGTCGCCCCGGTGATCAAGATATCCTCCAACTCGGCCCTGGCCGGACGCATGAGCGACTACGTGGACCTCGACGCCGGGCGGATCATCGACGGGGTCCCGCTGGAAGAGGTGGCCGAGGACCTCTGGAGCCTGCTGCTTAAGACGGCCGGTGGGCAACAGACAGCCGCCGAACGCAACGGCTGCCGGGAGTTTGCGATCAACCGCATCGGCCCGACCTACTGACCCGTTGCGCCGCCGGGGACGATGCGGATGAACTCCGGCTCGAAGTTGTCTCCGAGGAACCAGGTGTGTTCTTCGATCAACGGCTCGGGTGTCAACTCCACCCGGCGGTGGGTCGGTTTGCTTTCGTCGCCCGCCCAGCAGACGAAGACCTCCAATGAGTCCCGACCGGCCAATGCACCTCTCAGATACATCGCCAGTTGTCTGCGCGATTCACGCCCCGCGGCGATCTCGGCCGCATCGATCCCCAGATCCACGCCGGCTCGGTCCTGGTCATCTTCAAAGCCGCACCCGCACCCGGTGTGGCTCCCGGCGAGGTAGATGTACGGCTTGGCAAACTGGCGGGTTACGGCCGTGGCGTGCCTGGGCAGTGGCGAGATGGAGAACATCGGGTTCTGCTTTCCCGGCGGCAGCAGCGGCAGGGGCGTATCGGAGGCGATGTAGAGCATGAGGCACATGCCCGGGAGCATAGTCTGCCTGTGAGGCAAGGGGAAGATGATTCACCCCAGAATGGGGAATCGGGCGCCGTCTCGATACAATTCAGGCAAATGGAATGGCTTGGGCGGGCGTCCAGTGTGCCGCGTGGTGGCAGGCGCTCTTCGTCTGAAAACCCCTGATCACTGATCAAGATCGTTCTGGCCCTGTTGATCGTGATCGGCTCGGCCGGCGCCCAAGGCTGCGTGACGATCGAAGAGGAAGACGAGAATGGGAACGGCGAAGCCGCCGAAATCGAAGAAGACTGACCCGTCGGGAGCCCGGCATGTGGGTGTTGCCTGAGATCAACTGGTGGGAGGTCTGGGACTCGATCTACCACCTTGCGATCGCTTTTGTTCTGGCGATTCCGCTTGGTCTGGACCGGGAGAAGACGGCCCGGTCGGCCGGTCTGCGGACCTTCCCGTTGGTGGCAGTGGCTGCGTGCGGGTTCATGCTCGTGGGCATTCGCGAGTTCGCGGACGATGAGCCGCGGGCCCGCGTGGTCTACGGGATCATTACCGGCATCGGTTTCATCGGAGGCGGGGCGATCCTGAAGAAGGGCGCCACCGTCAGTGGCACAGCCACGGCGGCAAGTCTCTGGAGCACCGGCGCGATCGGGCTGGCAGTGGCAGGCAACCGCTACGAGATCGCGTTGGTGCTCTCTGCGTTGAACTTCCTGACTCTCCGCGTAGGGCATAGGGTGGAAAAGGACATGGACGGTTCCGAGAAGGGCGACGGCCACGAGAAGTCTAATGAGAAAGGCTGACCCTGTCGCCTCGCCCATTTCGACAAAGTTGTCGAATAGTCCGATCAACTCGGTAGGTTTATCCACAGGCGACCCATTCCCTAACCCAAACCCGGGCCGATGTTTCACACTGCTCTCGCCGGAGCTGAATCTCGTCACCGTTCCGAGCTTGCGTTCTTTCCGGTTAAGGGAATCCCCGTAGGCGACGATACTCCCAATAGCCCGGCCGCCGGCGGGGAGGCAAGTGCAGGCGGCCGGGGCGGGGATCGATCTCAGGTGAATTGGGGCCGGGGAAGAGCATGGCAGGAGCAGGCTACTCTCCGGTGGGAAAAGGTCTTCCCGGCGGATCTCGCAAAGGGCGGTTTCGACGGGGGGGGAGCACTAACTATCGGAGTACTCATTCATGGCTGCATTTTCCAGGCTCAGTATGCGCGCGAAGCTCTTCTTCGTGCTCGGACTTCTCTCGGTCGCCGCGGTTGCGGTGGCGTATATCGGCATTACCAGGCTGGCGGGAATGAACGAACGTCTCAAAGGCATTGCCGATGTCTCGGCAGAGAAGGTCCGCCTCGGGGGGCGGATCAACCAGGACGTGCTGGCGATTACCCGCGCAGAAAAGAGCATGATCCTCGCCACGACCCAGGAGGAAATGGACCAGTATGCGACCTCCATTGACGAAACACGCAAGAAGATGCAAGACCGGCGCGAGCGGTTCCGCAAACTTGCCGACCCCGACGGCCGACGGATGCTGGAGGCGTTCGAGAAGAACTGGGAGGAGTACCTCTCGGTGAACGAACAGGTTCGGAAGCTGGCGCGGCTGAATTCCAACGTCCGTGCCCGGCAGCTTTCGATCGGCGAAGGGCGGGACGCATTTGACGCTTTCCAGAAGTCGCTGCAGGCCATCAACACACGCAACGAAACCGAGTTTGATCGGATCGTCAGCAACAGCGACGACCAGGTCGTCAAGGAGCTTGGGCGCTATGGTACGAAGGTGAAGGTCTCGGCGAACCTGCTACGGACGGCCGTGGAATACCAGCGGGCCGAGAAGAATCTCATCCTCGCCACCGACCCCGCCGAGATGGATGAACTCGTCCAGGCGATGGGGGCTCTGGAAACAGAGATCCAGGCGAAGTTCGAGGAGTTGTCGGCAATGGCGACCGAGCAGGAACGTGCCGTGCTTGCCGAGGCGCGGGAAGCCTACCGCCGCTACGACCAGGTGAACGAGCGGGTGCGGAATCTCTCTCGCGAGAACGGCAATACCCGGGCGTTCGAGCTGGCGGCCACCCGCGGGAAGGACCTCTCCGAAGAATGCATCAGGACGATGGCGGAGATCGTTGCCGACAACGAGAAGGACATGGACGCCGACAAGAAGCTCAGTGAGCAGAACTATGCCGCCGCCCGCCTGATGATGTTGAGCGTCTCGATCACCGGCATCCTGGTATCGCTGACGCTGGGGGGTCTGATCATCCAGCGGATCATCAAGACGCTGCGGAAACTCATGGCCGACCTCGCCGCCGGCTCCACGCAGGTGACCGAGGCGTCGAGCCTGGTTTCGCAGGCCGGGCAGGTGCTCTCGGAGGGCGCCGCCGAGCAGGCCGCCAGCATCGAAGAGACCTCCGCCAGCGTCGAGGAGATGACATCGATGACCAAGCAGACGGCCGGCAACGCCGGGGAAGCCAAGAACCTCGCCGACGCCGCGACCCACAACGCCGACCAGGGAACCGAGGCGATGCGGAAGATGTCCGGCGCGATCGACGACATCAAGCGTTCTTCCGACGAGACGGCGAAGATCATCAAGACCATCGACGACATCGCCTTCCAGACGAACCTGCTGGCGCTGAACGCCGCGGTCGAGGCCGCCCGGGCCGGAGAGGCCGGCAAGGGCTTTGCCGTGGTCGCCGAGGAGGTCCGCAACCTTGCCCAGCGGTCGGCCGAGGCTGCTCGCAACACCGCCGACATGATCGAGAAGTCGGTGCACAACAGCGAGGCGGGCGTGGCGATGACCCAGGAAGTGACGGCCGCGTTCGAGGCGATCAACGAAGGCGTGCGGAAGGTCAACAGTCTGGTCACCGAGATCAGCACCGCCTCGGGCGAGCAGTCTCAGGGCATCGACCAGATCAACGTTGCGGTCTCGGAGCTGGACACCGTAACCCAGCGGAATGCGGCCAGCGCCGAAGAATCGGCGGCCGCGGCGGAGGAACTCAACTCCCAGGCCGAGGAACTCAACCAGATGGTCACCCAACTGGGCGTGCTGGTGGAAGGCGCCGGCAACGCGACCGATCGGGAACTGGCCTTCAGGCCCCAGCCGACCGGCGGCTCAAAGGCAGGCAGTCATTCCTCTCCTGGCACCGCCGTAAAGCCGGCTGCGAGCGGCAAGCCGGAACCCGTCCAGAACTTCCAGCCCAGCGAAGACGAGAGCAGGCAGATGGCGAAATTCTGAGTCTCTCATCCCTTGTTCCCTGCTGCGTAAAAAGGGCTCGTCGGTGTCTGCTGACACCGGCGAGCCCTGTTCTTTACTCAACGGAGAATGTTCCTGCGTCCCGGGCACAGCCGGCGGGTCGCGGGTTATCCTTCGACGGCCGTCGTTTCGATCAAGCCGGGCACCGTCTGGATCTGCGGGGCGTCGGCATCGCCCACCAGCGCGGCGGCGGCGTTGTGTTCGTAGAAGGTCGGCGGTTCATAGGTCTGCCCGTTGCGGAGGCGTTTCTGCTCGCGCTTCAGCATGTAGTGGAAGAAGCGTCCCAGCAGCGGGGCGGCCAAGCGGGCCTTGAACCCGAACTCCCGGTAGATGTCCTTCAGCAGGGCGTCCATTTTCTGCCGGACGGTCGGATTGTCGGCGAACCACTTGCGCGTCGCCCATACCGTTCCGGCGAAGACGTTCCACATGCCCTCGGCTTCCATCTCGAACCGCCGGCGGATGCGGGCGTTGGGATGGTTGCGGTATCGCTTCCAGCCCTTCAGGGCGGTCGCCACGATCCGCACCGTGGAGGGTCCGTTCATGTCGAAATCGCGGTGGAACGCCCGCAGCAGCATCTCGGTTTCGGCTCCGGCGGGGATGTTCGCATGGCGGAAATTGAAGCGGTACTGCCCGTGGATGTCTTCCTCGGCCGGTCCGTCGTCGCCCAGCAGGCTCCCGTCGGCCGAGTGTTCGGCGTACAGGGGCGTGCCGGGAATCGGCGTATAGAGCATGAACTGGTGGAAGTCGGTTTCATGTCCGACGGCGTAGTCGATGGCCGCGTCGATGTTCTCGGGCGTGTGCTCCTCCAGCCCGACAATACTCGAGCCCAGCACACGGATACCGTGATCCTGGAGCTGCCGGATGAGCTTGTAGGTGTCGGTGTCCCGCAGCTTATTGTAGCGGCTGTCCTTGCCTTCCAGCCCCATCCAAAGCCAGCTTACACCCAGCCCGGCAAGCTGCTCGAAGGTGTACTGCCGGATCGCGTTGGCGGAACTGAAGACGTACAGGGCCCAGGACTTGTCGTGCTGTTCCATCAACTCCAGCAGCCGCAGCGCGCGGGGCTTGCGGAGCAGGAAGTTCTCGTCCATCACGAAGAACGACCGCGTCTGCATCTCCTCTTCGAGCTGGCACATGATCGCGAACAGTTCCTCGGCCGTCTGGAAGAAGTCCACGCAGTGCCCTTTGCCGCCGAACATCGCGGAGGTCGCACAGAAGTTGCAGCCCACCGGGCAGCCTGCCGAGGGAATCAGGGCGGCCGCCGAGTTGGCGGGGTTGAACGGCAGGTTCACCCCGAAGGAGCGGCGGTTGATGCCCGACCAGATCTGCGGGTGCTTGAGGGGGGCGTCAGGGTCTTCGCCGAGGTACTCGCGCATCAAGCGGACGCCGTCGCCGGGGACCACGTGATCCACTTCGACTCGCTCGGCAAGCCCGGGCATGTTGGCGATGTGCCCGCCGATAAGGATCTTCGCCTGTGGCTGATGCTTGCGGATCAGGTTGCACATCTCCCGCACTTTCTTGAAGTTCGGGATAATCGCCCCGATCCCGATGATGTCGTAGCGGTGGGTTTTCAGTTCGTCGACGAACCGCTGGCGGGTGGGGAAGTCGAGCATGGTGCAGGGGGCCTGCACGTTTGCCTGGATGAGCATCTGTCCCCAACTGCGATGGAACATCCGCAGCGAAAAGGGCCCCTGCACGCGCGTGACCTGGTTGTGCCACAACTCCATAGGGTTGATGCTGCGGCTGCCGAAGTCGTCGTCCTGGGCGTAGGGCCCGAAGACGCTGCAGAGAAGGATGCGGGGTTTCTGGTCACCGCGACGCGGAAACTCGGGCGTGGCGGGAATGGCTATCGTGTTACGCTCGGTGGTGGAAGCGTCGAGAAGGGCGTCTGGAGTCAAGAAAGCACCTCGTGTGCATGGTTGCGGCTTCTGTGCGTCGGTGGCACGAACGGCCGGCCACCTGCAATGGCGAGGGCGAACATCTCTCACGGCACACGGTCTTGAGGATGCAGCAGGAGTGGTTGTGGCTCCACCTCGCTCCGGTATTGGACCATATCGGCAGATAAGGACCAAGATAATTCCCACATTCTCAAACCCGTCGGCGGGCCACAACCCTCACCAAATGCCATCAAGGAATGCTACCCCAGACGGTGGCCGATTTCGCCCGATGACGTTATTATTCTTGCCATGGCTGCCAAACGACCCAAACACGTGGTGCTGATTACCACCGATCACATGCGCTATGACTGCGTCGGGGCCTACGGGAATCCGGCGATGCACACCCCCAACCTCGATGCCCTCGCGGCCGGCGGGGTGAACTTCCACAACAATTTCATCCAGAACCACTGCTGCATGCCCAGCCGAGCGAGCTTCTTTACCGGGCTGTACCCCCAGCAGACCGGCGTGACCGACAACGGCTATTGCCTGCCGGATGATTTTGAGCCCCTCGCCCCACGCAGTTTCAAGGCGGCCGGCTTCCACGCCGGGCACGTCGGCAAGCTGCACCTGCAGCCCCACACCGGCAGCGAGTACGACCCCCGCCGCAACACCTACGGGTTCGACACCTTCATCTGCTCGGAGTCGCCCACCAAGAACCACGACGCCTACACCCGCTACCTCGACACCCGCTACCCGGAGTACCGCCACGATCTGGTGCCCTCCGAGGCCCGCAAAGCCGAGTTGGAGAATCCCTCGCGGCGGGTCATCGACGCGCCCTGGCTGGCGTCGCACAGCGGGTTCTGCGCAGCGGAGGCCCGGGAGTATCTCAACATGCGCGGCTTCAACCGGCAGTTCCTGCACGTGGGGCTCTTCGCACCGCATCCGCCGCTGATTCCCACCGCCGAGGCGTTCGCTCCCTACGACGGGGCCGAGATTCCCATGCCGCGCCTGGGCGAGCGCGAGTGGGAAGACAAGCCCGACTGCAAACTCCGCAACCTGCTGCAATGGAACAGGAATTGGACGCCCGAGCAGTTTGTGGAGTATCGCCGCTACTTCTACGCCATGGTCACCGAACTGGACCTGGCGGTGGGATACATCGTGGAGACGCTGCGACGACGGGGCGAACTGGAGGATACGTTGATCGTCTTCACCTCCGATCACGGAGACCAGTGCGGCGACCACAGCCTCACCCTCAAGGCCCCGCACTACTACGACGAGGTAATGCGCGTCCCGCTCATCCTTCATTGGCCGGCCGGGCTGGGAAGCGAGCGCCGCGACGTGCACGCTCTGACGGAGATGACCGACCTGCTGCCGACCCTGCTGGGGCTGGCCGGGGGGGGCCCACGAGGCGAGCATGGGGATCGACCGGTCGGGCGACCTGCTGGCCGGGCGGGAGATCGAGGGACGACGCGACGTGTACGCCACCTCCGCCCCCGACTTCGCCATGCTGCGGACGCCCCAGTGGAAGTACCTGCGCTACGGTGAGGGCAACGAGGTCCTCTACGACCTCGGCGACACCGACGCCTACGAGGTGCACAACCATGCAGGCGACCCCGCCTGCCGCCAGACGCTCCTGGAGATGCGCGACCGCATGCTCACCCGCTCGATCGAGGCCGGGCAGAGCCCGCTGCGTCGCCCGGCTTGCTGGTAGCGGCCCACGACGCTGCCAGGACATCCGGCAGCGAGGACGGTCGAGGTGGGATTTTTGCTTGATCTTCTCCGGCGGCGCGCCAATGATGTGTACTGGCATCAAGAGTGCGTGAGGGATCTGGCCCTGTGATCGCACGGCAACCTGTTCCGCAGGCCAATTCGGCCAAGCGCGGGATAAGGTGCCGAAGCCAGCCCGAAAGGGAACGATGTGGCCTTCGGGTTCGCCCGGGCAATCTCCCCCCTTGACCGGCACCCTATGATGCCTTACACGCGCCTGGAGTTCAGGCGCGTCCGAACGCATTTGCCGCACGATCGTTCAGGTACGCGGGCAAAGGAGGCATCATGAGCAACCAGGAAAACGAATATCGCATCGGCACCCTCGCCCTGCACGCCGGACAGGAGGACGACCCGGCGACCCATGCCCGGGCCGTGCCCATCTACGCCACGGCCGCCTACAACTTCACCAGCACCGAGCACGCGGCCGATCTGTTCGCGCTGAAGGAGTTCGGGAACATCTACTCCCGACTCATGAACCCCACCTGCGACGTGCTGGAGAAACGACTGGCCGCCATGGACGGCGGAGCGGCGGCGCTGAGCTTCGCCAGCGGAATGGCCGCCATCTCCGCGACGGTGCTGACCCTCGCCCAGTCGGGGCAGAACATCATCGCCGGCACCAGCCTCTACGGCGGAACGTGGACCTTCTTCACCCAGACGCTCAAACGACTCGGCGTGGAGACGCGGTTCTTCGACCCCTCCAGGCACGAGAGCATCCGGGAACTTGCCGACGAGAACACTCGCCTGGTCTATATCGAGAGCCAGGGCAACCCCAAAAACGACGTGCCGGACTTCCGCAAGACCGCCGACATCGCCCATCAGCTCGGCCTGCCGGTGGTGGTCGACAATACCGTGATGACTCCCGCGCTGTTCCGCCCCATCGAGCACGGGGCCGACATCGTGGTCTACTCCACGACCAAGTATCTCGGCGGGCACGGACTGCACGTCGGCGGGGCGGTCGTCGACAGCGGCAATTTCCCCTGGGCCGAAGACCCGCAGAAATGGGCGAGCTTCTGCCAGCCCGACGACGCCTACCACGGCGTGGTCTTCACCGAGGCGCTCAAGCCGCTGGGCAACATCGCGTTTATCGTCTACGTCCGGACGCACTGGCTGCGGGACACCGGGGCCTGCATGAGTCCGTTCGCGGCGTTCCTGTTCCTGCAGGGGATCGAGACGCTGCACCTGCGGATGGAACGCCACTGCCGCAACGCCCAGGCGATCGCCGAATGGCTCGGGCAGCAGGAGGCCGTGGAGTCGGTGAACTATCCGGGGCTGGAGAATCACCCCTATCACGAGCTGAGCCGCAGGTACATGCCCGACGGGGCCGGCGGGATCATCGGCTTCGAGATCAAGGGCGGCAAGGAGGCGGGCATCCGGTTCATCAATGCCGTGAAACTCGCCAGCCACCTGGCGAACATCGGCGACGCCAAGACACTGGTGATCCACCCGGCCTCGACGACGCACCAGCAGCTTACCGAGGAGGAACAGCTCGCCACCGGAGTCACGTCCGGCTACGTACGGCTGTGCGTGGGAATCGAGGACGTGGAAGACATCCGCGCCGACCTGCAGCAGGCGCTCGACGCCTCCCAGGGCTAAGGGCACAACGGCTGCCCCGCAGCGCCGCCTGCCGCCTGTGGCTTGCCGCTTACTGCTTGTGGCTTACAGCCCATCGACTGTAGCTTACTGCTTCCTGACAACCGGTTACCGCTACCAAAATGAAAGACGAAGTCTTCGAAAGCAGCGACAGTGCCCGCAGCTCGGCCGAGCTGGAACACGCCCGGCAGGTCACCTTCGATTCGCCGGTGACCCTGGAGTTGGGCGAGACCTTGCCCGAAGTGACGGTGCTGTACGAGACGTACGGTACGCTGAGCCCCACGCGCGACAACGCCGTGCTGGTCTGCCACGCGCTGACCGGCGACTCGCACGTGGCCGCCCATGACGAATCCGACCTCCCCGGTTGGTGGGACATGGCCGGCATGGTCGGGCCCGGCCGACCCCTGGATACCGACCGGTATTTCGTCATCTGTCCCAACGTGCTGGGCGGCTGCCGGGGGACCACCGGACCCAACAGCATCAATCCCGACACCGGCAAACCATACGGCCGTGACTTCCCGACCATCACCACCTCCGACATCGTCACCGTTCAGCGGATGCTCATCGACCATCTCGGGATCGAGAAGCTGCTGGCGGTCATCGGCGGGTCGATGGGCGGCCACCAGGTGCTCCAGTGGGGTACGAAGCTGTCCCATCGGGTCGGGGGGGCGATTGCCCTGGCGACCTCGCCGCGACTCACCTCCCAGGCGATGGCGTTCGACGTGGTGGGTCGGAACGCGATCCTCCACGACCCCAACTTCCGCGACGGCCAGTACTATGACGACGGGCCGATCCCCCGGGTGGGGCTGGCGATTGCCCGCATGCTCGGGCACATCACCTACCTCTCGCCGGAGTCGATGCAGGAGAAGTTCGACGCCACCCGTCACCAGCCGCGGGACATCAAGACCGACTTCGAGAAACGCTTCAGCGTCGGCACCTACCTTGCCTATCAGGGGAGCAAGTTCGTGGAGCGGTTCGACGCCAACAGCTATGTCGTCCTGTCGATGGCGATGGACCTGTTCGACCTCGGCGGTACGCCCCAACGCCTCGCCGAGAGCATGAACCCCTCGCAGTGCGACTGGTTGGTGATCAGCTTCACCAGCGATTGGCTGTTCCCCCCCGAGCAATCGCGACAGATCGTGGAGGCGCTGATCGCCACCGAGGCGCCCGTGAGCTATTGCAACATCGAAAGCCGCTGTGGGCACGACGCCTTCCTGCTGCCCGACGAGGCCGACAAGTACGGACCGCTCGTGGAGGCGTTCCTGGCGAACGTTGCCGGCAACCCGGTGACCGGCCGACCCGTAGGACGGGACGAAATGCCCTCCTCGTCGAAGCTCATTCACACCGGCCGACAGGACTACCAGCGCATCCTGGACCTGATTCCGCCCGACGCGACGGTGCTGGACCTGGGCTGCGGAAGCGGCGGGCTGCTGGCGGAACTGCGCGACCGTAAACACGCCACGCGCTTCGGCATGGAGATCCAGGAGGACCGGGTCATCGAATGCGTCCGCCGGGGGCTCTGTGTGATCCAGGGCAATATTGACGAAGGCCTCAAGCTCTTCGCAGACCAGCATTTCGACTTCGTAGTGCTCTCGCTGACCCTCCAGGCCGTCATGGACGTGGAAGGCGTGCTGCGTGAGATGCTCCGCGTGGGGCGGCGGGCACTGGTGAGCTTCCCGAATTTCGCGTACCGCGCCCTGCGCGAGATGCTGTGCCGGCAAGGGCGTGCACCCCTGGCGGCCGGTATTCTCAAACACCAGTGGTACAACACGCCCAACCTGCGGTTCTGCACTATCGCCGACTTCGAGGACCTCTGCCGCGAGAAAGATATCCACGTCGAGGAGTGGGTCGCCCTGAACACCGAAGAAGGCCGACGCGTGGAAGAAGACCCGAACCTCAACGCCGACCTGGCGATCTATGTTCTCAGCAACGGGCGACAAGCAATCGGTGGGAAGCGATGAGTGTGGCTCAGGTGGGGTCCTGCAGGAAG
>JBKHHV010000024.1:0-19661 GCA_046539005.1 Phycisphaerae bacterium | reverse complement strand
GCCGCCGAGCCCCAGGCCCCGCAGGAGGCGAACCCCGCCGAGCAGGTCTTCGTGCAGATGCGGACGATGAACTCCCCCGGCGATCAGATGGTGATCCGCCTGGACCCGCCGGAGCTGGGGCAGGTGCGCATCACCCTGGAGATGGACGGGGAAGGCATGCGAGGCGTGCTTCGCGTGGAGAACCCCGAGACTCTCCGCCAGCTCCAGCGGGAGAGCGAGGGGCTCATGAACCGCCTGGCTGCCAGCGGCGTGCAGGTACGACGCCTGCAGGTGCTTCCCCAGGAGCCGACGGCCGAGCGGAACTTCGACGATTCTTTCTACCGCCAGAACGCCGACGCCCAGCAGTTCGGGCAGTCCGGCGGCAGTGGCTCCTCGGCCGGCGAAGGCCAGGAGTCCGGCGAGTATGACCGGACGGGGCACGGGTTCGCCGACACCGAGCCGATCCCCGACCCCGACGCCGACAGCGACGCCGATCCCGCCGAAGGGGCCGGCATCAACGTAGTCATGTAGAGGTGCAGCGATGACGCAGATGAACGTAATGGGCTCCACCGCCGAGGAAATCACCACCAATTATCTGAACCTGTTGGTGGCACAACTGCAGAACCAGAACCCCTTGGAACCGATGAGCAACGACCAGATGGCCGGTCAGTTGGCTCAGCTTTCGGCGCTGGAACAGACCGAGCAGCTCAACGACAACTTCTCGCGCGTGCTCGACGCGCAGTTGCGACAGGAGGCCACGACGCTCTCGGGCAAGGAGGTGACCTACCTCGCCGACCAGGTGGGCGAGGACGGCAAGACCCACCAGGTACCCAAGCTGGCGCGGGTGGGGGCGGTCGCGATCGAGGAAGAGGGTCTGATCGCCTACCTCAACAATGGCGACCAGGTCCCGGTGGACAGCATTCACTCGATCGGTCAGGCGCCGCTGTCCTCGGCGCTGTCGGAGGGAGCCACGCTCATCGGCAAGGAAGCCATCTTCTCCGTCCAGTCGCCCGACGACGTGGACGTCTACACGCAGGAAACCGGCACCATCAGGAGTGTCCGGCTGGAAGACGGTCATATCCGCTTCGTCGCCGAGAGCGGATTCAATCGGTACGAGTTCGGACCGGAATCGATCATCGGCGTCGGATCGTAATCTCCGCAGGAACCCAAAGAGGAACAACGACTATGGGAAGCGCACTGAACGCAGGCGTGTCGGGTCTTCAGGCCCACCAGACGATGATGGACGTGACAGGTAACAACCTCGCCAATATCACCACCACGGCTTTCAAATCCAGCCGGGTCAGCTTCTCGGAGCTGCTGAGCCAGAACATCCGGCAGGCGTCGGCCCCGGGCGACGGAATGGGCGGCATGAACCCTGTCCAGAGCGGCAACGGTGTGGAAATCGCCAGTGTCGACCGCGACATGAACCAGGGCGCGCTGCTGAACACCGGTCAGCCCCTGGACATGGCGATCGAAGGGGCCGGGTTCTTCGTGCTCTCGGGCAACGGCGACGAGGCCTACTCCCGCAGCGGCGCATTCTCGGTGGATGCCGATTACTACCTCGTGGACCCCGCGACCGGCTACCGCCTCCAGCGGATCGGGTCGGTCGGCGAGGATGACGGCTTCCAGGTGCCGTCGGACATGAACATCCAGGTCCCCTACGACGTCGCCCTGCCCGCCCAGCCGACCACCAAGATCACCTGCGTGGGGAACCTCAAGGCCGATGCCGACAACCCCACCACCCACAAGATGCGCTCCGGGAGCGAGTACGCCTTTACCACCGGCGGAACCGTGGTGGACTCGACCGCCCTGCTGAGCAGTCTGGACAACGGGACGATCACCTCCGCCGGCTCGACCATCAACATCACCGGGCTGACCTCCACCGGCTCGGCGATCAACGAGACAATGAACATCGACCCGGCGACCACCGACCTCGACGATCTGCTGACGACGATCGAGAACGCCTTCGGCGGCGAGGTGGACGCCAAACTCGCCAACGGGGAACTGGTGGTCGAAGCGGTTGAGGCCGGCTACAGCCAGATGGACCTGAAGCTGGACCTTAACGGCGCGGGCGGCGATACGTTCGAGTTCCCCGCCTATTTCGAGCTGGAAGTCGCGGGCGGCGAAGCCAAGAAGGACGTCAACGTGGAGGTCTTCGACTCGCTGGGCGTGGCCCACGCGATGACCGGCTCGCTGGTCAAGACCAACACCGCCAACCAGTGGGACTTCGTGATTACCTCGGTCACTGGGGAGATCGACACCTTCAACTTCGCCGACCGCCGGGTGCGGGGCATCAACTTCCAGGTCGACGGCACCTACGCCGGGCTCGACAGCACCATCGGCGACGAGGCCAAGGTCAACATGACCTTCTCGAACATCGAGAACGTCTCGACCTTCGAGATCGACTTCGACACCATCGGGAAGACCAACGGGCTCACGCAGTTCGGCTCCTCGTCCACTGCGTCGGTCATCAAGCAGGACGGCTATGCCTCCGGTGCGCTGACCAGCATGTCCATCGGGCGCGACGGCGTGATTACGGGCCTGTTCTCCAACGGCGTTCGTCGCGACCTGGCGACGGTGAAGCTCGCCACGTTCCAGAACCCGGCCGGCCTGGAGTCGATCGGCAACAACTACTACCAGGCAACCGGCAACTCCGGCGACGCCAAGACCACCACCGCCCTGACCGGCGGGGCGGGTGCCCTGCGGGGCAGTTCGCTGGAGAAGTCCAACGTGGACGTCGCCAAGGAGTTCGTGAACCTCATCCAGGCGCAGAATGGCTTCCAGGCCAACGCCCGGACCATCAAGGTCGCCAACGACATGCTCAGGGAACTGACCGGACTGATCCGGTAAACCCACTGGTGAGAACTGCATCATGATCAACGCTGCACGACATCTCGACGGGCTGCTCGCCCAAGCGACCTACGCCACCGACCGCTGGAACGCGGCCCACAAGGGCCTCTTCCAGGCGGCGAACTGGCCGGTCTTTGCCATCGCCCTGGTCCTGCTGGGCGGGACCATCTTCGGGCTGTGGTACCTGGTCAAACGCTACAACCGCAACCAGGCGTGGGCCGAGTTCACCCGTCTGTGCGAGGCGCACGGCCTGCGAGAACCGGAACGCTCGGTCCTCGAGTTCATGCTCGACGTTGCGGGCATAGATTATCCGCCGCTGGTGTTCGATCGCGGCGCCTTCGAGGAGGCCTCGGCGGCGGTCACCAACAGCGAGCAGTTCGCGAGCATCCCGGCCGCCAGCCGAAAGAGCATCGAGGCGCAGCTTCGGCTTATCCGCGAGAAGCTGTCGTTCACCCGGGCTCCGATCGCGGCGGCCCCCTCCACCCGGCAGACCCAGGTGGGCGCCGGGGTGACCGTGATGACCGACCCCGAGAAGCCGGAGATCGTCGGGCGACTGGCGGGCAACACCGAGAACCGCCTGATCGTGCAGTTGGCCCAGGCGGCCGTGCTCCGCGAGGGGCAGGTGGTCATCGTCCGCTACAACCACCAGGG
Source organism: Phycisphaerae bacterium (assembly GCA_046539005.1). GTDB lineage: Bacteria > Planctomycetota > Phycisphaerae > SM23-33 > SM23-33 > CAZFPT01. Next base: position 16,181 of record JBKHHV010000024.1, on the reverse strand, counting down.
CGTGGTGTGGGAGTTCGACTCCCGGGTCATCTCCTTCGCCGAGGGCAACGTGTACCTGGACCACTCGGAGAAGATCCGGCCGATCAATCGCCGGTCGTTCCCGCGGATCCCGGTACGGATGCCGGCGAACGTGGCGGTCCTGCCGTATCTGCAGCACGGGCTCAACGCCCAGCCGCAGTTCGTGGACGGCGTGCTGGTGGAGCTGGCGGGTCCGGGATTCGTCCTGCGGGCTCCCCTGGAGGTCCGCGTGAACGAACGGATCCTGGTGAACGTCGGCCTGCGGGACGAGAAGATCATCGAAGGCGTCGGGCGCGTGGTGCGCGTGGCCCCGGTGGACGAGGAAGGAACGCAGGAGATCGTCACCGAGATGATGGGGCTGACCGAGTCGGAAGTGGCGGACCTGACCTGCGAAACCAACCGTGCCGCCCGAAGCAACGACAACCGTTTCCGAACCCCCGTCGGCGAGGAAGCTACCACGGAGAGTGACGCATGAACGGTTCTTTCTCACCCTCGGCTTCGAGCCTGGACGCCCTGGCGCTGCAGTACCGCGCCATCGCCGACAACATGGCCAACAGCAACACCGCCGGGTTCAAGCGCACCGTCAACAGTTTCAGCGAGCAACTTCAGAAACAGATGATGCTCCACCTCCAGCACCGACCCGAAACCAACGAAGTGACCGGGGTCTCCCATCGCGATTTCTCGCAGGGGACGATTACCCACACCGGGCGGACGCTGGACGTGGCAATCGAGGGCAAGGGCTTTTTCGTGGTCGAGACGGCCGAGGGCCCGCGATACACGCGGAACGGCACCTTCCGTGCCGACGAGCGAGGCAAGCTGGTCGACCACCAGGGACGCCCCGTCGCCGGCCGGGCCGGGCCGATCACCCTGCCCCGGCGGTATGCCCAGTCGAAGGTGAGCATCGGGATGGACGGCACGATCAGCGTCGGCGACCGGAAAGTCGGCGAGTTGAAGGTGGTGGAGTTCGAGGACGAGACCATCCTGGCGCCCGAGGGCGGGAGCCTGTTTCGGACGACCGACGACAAGGCCAAGCCCGTCGACTCGGAGACTTCGGTGGTCCACCAGGGCTACCGGGAGTCCTCGAACGTGAACACGGTCGAGGAGCTGGTGAACCTCATGCAGGTGACCAAGCTCTACGACGCGAACATCAAGGCAATGAAGAAACAGGACGAGCGGCTGGGCAATCTGATCCAGGCCGCCATGTAACCGGACAGGAGAACGGGACATGTTGCGAGCATTTTCCAGCGCGGCAACGGGAATGGCCGCCCAGGACCAGATCGTGGGCGTCATTTCCAACAACCTCGCCAACATCAATACCAACGGCTTCAAGCGGAGCCAGGTCGACTTCCAGGATCTGATGTACGTCAAGCTCCTCGAGGCCGGGCGCGAAGTCGCCGACGGGCAGAAAGCCCCCACCGGGCTGGAGATCGGCAACGGTGTCCGGACGGCCGCGACGATGAAGGTCTTCTCCCAGGGCGAGGCCCGGGCGACCAATCGACCGCTGGACATGTCGATTGAAGGCGAAGGCTTTTTCGAGGTGACCACCCCCTCGGGCGACTCGCGCTACACCCGGGACGGCTCGTTCCGCATGAACGCCGAGGGCAAACTGGTGACCGCCAGCGGGTACTACCTCTCCCCGGAGATCACCATCCCCGCCGACGCACGCAGCATCTCGGTGGGCGACGACGGGACGGTCTCGGTCCTGCAGGGCAACGGAAACTCCAACACCGTGGTCGGCAAGGTCTCGCTGGTGCGATTCGTGAACCCCTCGGGGCTGTCCAGCGAAGGGCAGAACCTCTTCGCCGAGACCGGTGCCTCCGGCACGCCCACCACCGGCACCGCCGGGGTCGACGGGTTCGGCATCGTGCGGCAGGGATACCTCGAGAAGTCCAACGTGCAGATGGTCAGCGAGCTGGTGAACCTGATTACCGCCCAGCGGGCCTACGAGGTCAACGCCAAGGCCATCCAGGCCGGCGACGAGATGCTGACCACCGCCAACCGGCTGATCAGCTAAGCGAAGCGACAGCCAGACAGCAGACAAGGACCGGAGCATGACTCGAACGATCACAGGCATGGCAGTGTTGCTGACGGGGGTGGCCTTCGTGGCGGCCGGCGATACGTCCGGCACCTCCGGCGGGGTCGAGCTGTACCTCCCGCGGGAAATCACCGTGGAGTCAGCCAAACTGTCGCTGGGGCAGATCACCCTCGTGGACGCCGACACCGACGCCACCGAGAGCACCATCCGGAAAATCGCGATGGGGCGAGCCCCCTGGACCCGGGAGAGCATCACCTTCGACCGGGCGACGATCCTTGCCCGGCTCGCGTCGGCGGGCATCGACGCCGAGAAGGTGACCTTCCGCGGGGCTAAGAGCGTCACGGTCAAACGCAAGGAGACGATCGTCTCCGGCGAGAAGATCACCACCGCAGCCAAGACCTACCTGGATGCCAACCGGCCCCGCGGGGAGGGCGTGTTCTGGAAGGTCACCCGCACCGCCGACGACCAGACGGTGCAGACCTCCGAGGCGGTGAAGTTGCAGGCCGCCCTCGCCAAGGACCCCCCCGACGGATACGTGAAGGTGACCGTCTCGGTGATGGCGGGCAAGAAGGCCCTCAAGACCGTGGACGTGCTGTTCAAACTCGGGTACGTGGTCCGCAAGGTCGTGGCGGCCAGGGACATCTCCGCCGGCGACGCCTTCACCACCGACAACGTGAAAGTGGCCGAGGTCGAGTCGGTCCGTCCGGCCGAGGGGCCGTTCGCCCCGCCGCTGGGCATGGTCGCCAGCCACAACATCCGCAAGGGCTTGGAGATCCGCGACAACCTCGTGCGGGCGCCCAAGCAGGCCGTGGTGGTCAAGCGCGGACAGGGCGTCGAGATGCGGGTCGAGGGCAAGCATTTCGCGGTCCGGGCGGCCGGTCAGGCACTGGAAGACGGCAAGCCGGGGCAGTTCATCAAGGTACGCAACATCGACACCAAGCGGATCGTCGTGGGCAAGGTCATGCCCGACGGATACGTGATGCCGGTGGTCAAGAAGTGAGAGGACGGACGCACATGACGCATTCCACGTCACAGCGAATTCTCCCGGCCGCCCTGGCGGTCTGCCTGTTGGCCGCGTCGGCCGGGGGCGGGTCGATTTGGGCGCGGGCCAACCGCGGCACGCGCAACCCCTACCAGGACGACAAAGCCCGCGCGGTGGGCGACGTGCTGACCATCGTCATCAACGAGCGGAGCACCGTGGAGACCGGGACCAACCGCGTGATGGAGAAGAAGGACAACCGCTCCAGTTCGGTTACCGGCGGGGCAAAGTTCGACCTGCTTCGTGGCATCGACGCGGTAACCGGCAAGCTGTTCAACCTGCCGGAACTGGACGTGAAGTCTGACAACTCCAACAAGTTCGACGGCTCGGCGGAAGTGAGCACCGAGCGGACCATGGTCGACCAGATGACCGTGCTGGTGGAAGACGTGCTGCCCAACGGCAACCTGATCGTCCTGGGCAAGCGCACCCGCGAGGCCGACGGGGAGAAGGAGATCATCCAGGTCAGCGGCGTGGTGCGACCCAGCGACGTGGCGTACGGAAACACCATCCCCTCCAGCCGCGTGGCGAACTTCCACATCGTCTACCACCACACCGGCCGCGAGAACCGCTACACCCGCCCGGGTTGGCTGGGTCAGGTGCTGAACTTCGTCAACCCCTTCTGAGAATACCGTGCCAAGGAGCGACTTCATGCGACGTGCGATCCTGACGATGCTGTTGATCCTGCTGGCGGTTACCTCCGCCCGCGCCGAGCGCATCAAGGACATCGTGACCATCAAGGGCGTGCGGGACAACCCGCTGATGGGCTACGGGCTGGTCATCGGGCTCAAGGGCACCGGCGACAACGCCCCCGTCTCGCGGCAGACCATCGCCAGCATCCTGCGGCGGTCGGGCATTACCATGGACCCCGACGACCTCGCCAGCAAGAACATCGCCTCGGTGATTGTCACCGGCTCGCTGCCCCCCTTCGCACGCAAGGGCAGCAAGATCGACGTCACCGTCTCGGCCATCGGCAACGCCTCCAGCCTGCAGGGCGGAACGCTGCTGATGACCCCGCTGGTGGGGGCCGACAAGGAAACCTACGCCGTCGCCCAGGGCTCCCTGGTGGTCGGTGGATACGCCGCGGAGGGACAGTCCTCCAGCGTGCAGAAGAACCACACTACCGTCGCGGGCATCCCCAGCGGGGCCACCATCGAAATCGACGAGGTCGCCAAGTACGTCGAGAACGGGAAGATCACCTTCCAACTCCGCAACAGCGACTTCGGCACGGCCCGCGGCATGGCCGACGCCATCAACGCCAAGTACCCCGACACCGCAAAGGCCGTCGACGCCGGAAGCATCCGCGTGACCGTGCCGGAGAAACTCGGCAGGTCCAAGGTCACCGAGTTCATCGACACCGTAGGCAAGCTGGAGATCAAGGTCGACAGCAAGGCCATCGTGGTCATCAACGAGAAGACCGGCACCGTCATCGTCGGCGAGAACGTCACCATCAGCGACTGTGCGATCTCGCACGGGAACCTGTCGGTGGTCCGCAAGGAAAAGGACTACGCCTCCCAGCCCGAGCCGTTCAGCAAGACCGGCGAGACGGTCAAGCTGCACCGCACCGAGATCCACGCCATCGAGGACGAGGGCCCCATGCATACCCTCGCCCTGCCCAAGCCGGTCTCGGTCGCCGACCTGGCGCGGTCGCTCAACGCCATGGGGCTGACCCCGAGGGACCTGATCTCGATTTTCCAGGCCCTCAAAAAGGCCGGCAAGCTGCAGGCCGAATTGAGAGTGATGTAACCCCGGATCGGCACCGGGCACCCGCCCCCGCCGATGCGACCGCAACCACAGGAGCCGTCCGCCATGGATAACATCTCGTTCCCCACAAACCCGATCGCCCGGAGCGGCATGCTGGAAATGCTGCGAACCGGCAAGATGGAGAAGATAGAGAATCTCCAGGAGCAGGCCAACGATCTGGCGGCCATCGAGCGCACCGCCAAGCAGTTCGAGAGCCTGCTGGTGACGCGGATGGTCGAGTCGATGCGTAAGAGCATACCCGACAGCAACTTGACCCAGGACGCCGCCTCCGGGCAGATGCAGGACATGTTCTGGCAGTTCATGGGCCAGGAAGTCGGAAATCAAGGCGGGCTCGGGCTTTGGAAACAAGTCATGCGACAGATTCAAGAGACCCAGGGAATGCTCGATAATGGAGAGGCCGCCCCGGATGCAGCGAAGGAGGTGTCGCCATGACTCCACGCGACCCTGCCCTGGGACCTCTCCTGGACGAATTGCTGAGCGTCCTGGACGACGAACTCGCCCTGCTCGACCGCCGCCGCGATCAGCTCCACCAACTCTTCGAGGTGGTCATGGCGCGCGAATACTCCCGTCTTGGAGGCCTGCTGGAAGGCGTCGAAGCCATCCAGCGCGACCAGGTGGGGGTGGACATCCGCCTCGCGGCCGCACGCCGCACCCTGGCAAGACGCCTCGGACGCCAGGAACAGGACCTGCGTCTCTCGGAGGTGATCGAACTGGTCGGCGGGAAGAAAGGCTCCCAGATCGAGCTTCGGCGCGAGCAGATCATCGCCCGGGCCGAGAAGATCCGCAAGGACAACTGGCAGGTGGCGACGATGCTGGGGGAATGCACGAAGATCAACCGCTCCATGCTCGAGGCGATCTTCCCGCACAAAACGCGGGTGACTACCTACGGGTCGCGGGGCTCCAAGACGTGGCAGTCCAGCCAGTCGCTGGTCGACGCGGAGAGGTGACGAATGGCCAACTGGGGTATCGGAATTACGGGACTGCAGGCCGCCCAGGCCGGCATCGAGACGATCGGCATGAACATCGCCAACGCCTCGACGGACGGCTACCACAAGCAGGATCTGCAACTGGCGTCGATCGCCTACGGCTCGAGCAAGCTGGCGGTGGGCGGCGGCGTGGAAGTGCAGGAAGTCCGGCGCCTGGTGGACCAGTTGCTGGAGGACCAGTTGCTGCGCCAGACGCCCCAGGTCGGCGAGGTGGACCAGATGCTGGAGGTCCTCAAGTCGGTGGAAAGCGCCTTGGGCGACCTGGACTCCAAGGGCGTGCCGTCCTCGATCAACGAGTTCTTCACCTCCCTGTCGGAGGTGGCGGCCCAGCCTCACAGCCAGGCCCACCTGGAAAACGCCGTATGGGCCGGGGAGGCACTGGCCAGCAACATGCGGAACCTCTCGGCGTTCATTTCCGAGATCCAGGAACATGTACTGCAGGAGGCCAGCAACGCCGTCGATCTGGCCAACAAGCACCTCGAGAACATCACCGAGCAGAACACGCTGATCAACATCGTCGCCTCCCAGGCCGGCAATACCAACGTCGTCCAGGACCACCGCGACGGGGCGATGGCCGAGTTGGCGGAGATCATGCCCGTGGAAGTGGGCAGCCGCGACGACACCACCGGCGCCATCACCATGCACGGGTGGGGCATCCCCCTGGTGCTCAACGCAAAGCCCAGCAAGATCAAGGTCGAAGTCGTCGACGAGCGGACCCTCGGGGTCGGGCTCGACAAGGCGACCACCGTCATGACCGACGTGCGTGGCGGCCGTCTGGGCGGGCTGCTGGAACTCTACAACGAGGTCCTCCCCAACCTGCAGGACAAGCTCGACAACCTCGCCAACACCGTCATGGACAAGGTCAACAACATCCACGTCCAGGGCTTGGGCAAGAACGGATCGTTCGACGAAATGACCGGCGTACCGGTCCCCGGCAACCCTTTCGACGAGTGGAACAAGACCATCTCGGCCGGCACCATCCACATGCGGATGATCGACCAGAGCAGCGGCGCGGTGACCCATCACGAGATCGAGATCGATCCCGACGATCACTCGGCCGGTCCGCCCGTGGTCATCGACACCATCGAGGAACTGCGCGACCACATCAACGCCAATATCCCGGGCCTGTCGGCCTCGCTGCCGGAGGGCGCGCTGAAGCTCGAGGCCGCCAGTGGATGGAAGTTCGACTTCCTCCCCGACCCGAGGCTGACGCTTTCGGGCACGTGGGCGGGCGTGGATCCCGAGATCAGCGGCAATTACAACGGCGAGACCAACCACAACTACTCGGCAACGGTCTTCGGATCGGCCCCGGGCGCCGACGACGAGGTCGGTGCGGCAGACGGGCTTCGCGTGGAGGTCCGCAACGAATCGGGCGAACTGGTCGGCGACCTGTCGCTTGGGCCCGGCTACTCCCCCGGCACGCCGCTGGAGTTGGGCAATGGGCTGAAAGTCGCCTTCCCCTCCGGGACGCTGCGCGTGGGCGACACGTTCGACCTGCTGGCGATTGCCCAGTCAGACGAGACGAACCTGCTCAACGCCTGCGGGATCAACACCTTCTTCCAGGGGGACGGCGGCGGGAACATGAAGGTCTGCGACCGCGTGCTGGAAGACAGCAACAACTTCGCCTTCGCGGTCTCCGAGAACCTCTCGGACAACGTGGGCGTCAAGCGGATGGCCGCCCTGGGCGAGACCAACCTCTCGGAACTGGAGGGGTTGAGCCCCTCGCAGTACATCCGCTCGGTGTACTCGTCGGTCGGGCAGACCATCGCCGTCACCGAGGCCCGTCGCGACGGGCTCCAGGCCGTCGAGAAGCAACTGCTGGACCAGCGCGACAGCGTCAGCGGCGTGGACATCAACGAAGAGGCGGCCAACCTGATCATGTACGAGAAGATGTTCCAGGCGATCGCCAAGTACATGACCACGCAGGACAAGGCCCTGCAGCACCTGATGAACCTGATCTGACCGAGGAGACCTGACCATGGGCGGATGGGGCACCATCTACAACAACACGATCTACTCCCTGCGGCATCGCATGGACGACATGTCGCGCCTGCAGGAGCAGGTCGCCACCGGAAACCGCGTCAACCGGACCTCCGACGACCCCGGCGATGCCTTCCGCATCCTCACGCTGCAGAGCCAGTCCAAGGACTTCGAGACCTACCGGGCCAACATCGACACGGTGAATTTCAACCTCAACCACGTCGACACCAACCTGCAGATGATCACCGATGATATCACCGAGGTTACCGCCCTGCTCACCCAGGCGGCCTCGGCGACCTACTCGCCCGATAACCGAAAGGCCGGCGGGTACGCGGTGGACGAGATCATCAAGGGCATCCTGACCAACGTCAACGCCAACACCATGGGACGCTACCTCATGGGCGGAGATCGCATCAACGCCGCCCCCTTCGAGGCGACCCACAACGAGGAAGGACAGATCACCGGCGTCAAGTACGTCGGGAGCGACGAGGAGATGCGCGTCCCGGTCGCACCGGGGATCACCTCCCCTGCCACCCTGGTGGGCAGCCAGATATTCGAAGGCAACCGCCGCGAGCCCCCCGTGTTCACCGGAGACACCGGCGCCGCCGCCGGTACCGGCACCGCCAGCGCACGCGGCGACTTCCGCCTGACCCTCACCGCCACCGGCACCAACGTGGTCTCGGCCAACGGAATCGCCGCCGGGCCCAGCGCCGCTGCCCAGGGGACCATCCTGGGCGACCACACCGTGGAGATCGACGCGGCCAGCAGTCTCATCCGTCTCGACGGGGGCGAATGGGAGTACTTCGGCGGGCGCACCGATCTCAGCGACGTGCCGGTGGACAACGAACACGGCGACCGAGCCTACGTGGACCTGACCGGCTGGGACGGCACAAGCTGCACCGCCACCCTGCAGGGCCAGGGCACCCTCTCCATAGACGGCGGAACCACCACCACGCCCATCGACTTCACCCAGGCCAACCAGCCCGTCCGCAACGCCGACGGGCAGGTGCTGTTCGTCGACACCACCGGAATCCAGCGGATCGGCGAGGAGGCCGTTCGCATCTCCGGCACCTTCGACCTGTTCGACACGCTCATCCAGATTCGCGACCTGATGATGAATACAGAGAACCTCGACGCCGATGAACAGGGTGCGCGACTGACGGCCGCCATCGATCCGATCAAGCAGGTGATGAACCGCGTCACCGAGCGAATGACTTCGGTGGGCGGTCGAATCCAGGCGATAGATGCCCTGGACGACTCGATGAAAGGCCTCAAAGCGTCGGCCGACGAGCAGACAGCCCAGGTCCAGCAGGCCGACATCGCCCAGGTGGCGACGGACCTGGCCAAGGCCCAGACCTTCTACGAGATGACGCTGGCGTCCTCGTCGAAGCTGCTGAACATGTCGCTGCTGGACTACCTGTGAGCCGGCAGGTCGGGCGATACCTCGGGGCCAGCAATTGGGCGCCCCGGCGTAAGGAAATTGACCGTGGGAGCGGGGCGAACGCCGATCCGGGGGTTTTCTGCAGGACGGCCGCGACCGATGGTCGGGCCGCCACCGCAATATAAACCCCTTACAAACAAGCTATTAAACACACCCAGACGCACCGGGCCAGAAAAACTCAGACCCCTGCCCCGCAGGGAGCCATTGCGGCACGGGGGTTGCACAACGCCGGTCGGTGTCCCTGCAGACCCGCGGGACTCGCCGGACCGACGCCCGAGATACGGAAGGATGCGAACGTGACTTCGATCAACAACCAGGCACACGACCAGGTCAGGAAGCTCGCCGAGCAGGGTGACTTCGAGCAGGCGCTTGAGCAGGTCAACGCCTACCTCACCCATACCCCCGGAGACGCCGAGGCACTCAACGACGCCGGGGCGATCCTCTTCGCCATGGGGCGCTTCGACGAGGCCATCGACCGGCTCTGCGATGCAATCGACCGGATGCCCGGAGAGACCTCCGAAGCCACCTGGAACCTCGCCGAGGTCACCCTCGCGGCCGGGAAGCCCGAGGAAACCCTCCCCCTGCTGGTCGAACTCGCCGAGGCACAGATGCTTCGCCCGGACCTGGCGATCCGCGCCGCCAGCGCCCTGCTGGACCGCGGGCTCACCGCACAGGCCGTCGAGGCCCTGGTGCTGCTCAAGCAGCTCAGCGACGACGACGGCGACGACGTCGCCGAGAGCACCCTGGCGGTACTCCGAAACCACCGACCCAAGGTATCGCTGTTCTACCTTCGCGAGGAGGAGAAGCTCGTGGAGCCGATCCGGCACTTCATCGGCGAGCGGTTCAACACCCGCTGGTCCAGCGAGCAGGACGCCGAACGACTCGAAAGACTGCTGCAGTGGTCCGACGTGGCGTGGTTCGAGTCGTGCGACAGCATGCTTACCGTCGCCTCCCGGAACCCCGGGCTGGCGCGGGTGGTCTGCCACCTGAAGATGTACAAGGCCTCCAACCCCTGGATCGACGAGACCCAGTGGGAAAACGTGGACCTGCTGATCGTTCCGGACCCGACCATCGGCGAGGCGATCTGCGCCCGGGTGGAGGGACTGGCCGAGAAGACCCGCATCGTCACCGTGCCCAACGGGCTGAACATGGAGCATCTGCCCGAGCGTCCCGGCCGTCGCCCGGGCAGCCGCGTGGCGTGCCTGGGATACGACAACTACCGCATGAGCCCCGAAATGCTCGATGTGTTCCTCGATGCGATGGACCGCGACCCGCGACTGGGGCTCAACCTCGCCGCCGAAACCAGCGAAGACATGCCCGAGCACAGCCTCCGCCGGGAACTGGGCGAGAAATGCAAAGGCCGCGACGTCGGCATCGAAGGGCTGCTGTCCGATCCGATCCTGTGGCTGGAGAACAAGCAGTTCGTGCTGGCGACCAACCGCTTCGCCGAGCGTACCCCCCTGGTGGCCGAGTGCATGGCGCTGGGCATCAAGCCGCTGGTGTTCGTGCCCGAAGGCGACACCCCGGGTATCCTCGCCGAGCAGTTCGGTTTTCACACGACCGACGAGCTGCTGCAGCGCCTCAACGAGCCCTGGGAGCCGGCCAGGTACCGCCGCCTGGTCGAAGAGGAATACAGCATGGAAGCCCAGTTGGGCCGCATCAACGCGCTGCTGACCGAACTGGAGGCCGACTGGGCCCCGGCCTCGGAAGCCGCCTGAGCCGCAAGCCCACACGCGAACGGAAGGAGACGCCCGCATGCCAAGCTCCGGCACATGGAGACAGGATCAGCCGCTGGTAACCTACCTGATCTCCACCTACAACCGCCGTCACTATCTGGCTCAAGCGCTCAAGAGCGCCCTCGAGCAGACGCACCGGAACCTGCAGATCATCGTGGTCCGCGACGGCGGCGACGAGGTCCGCGATATCGTCGAGTCGTTCGGAGACGAGCGCCTGCTGCTGCTGGACCGGGCCCGCAACCGTGGCCTGGCGTACTCGTACAACGAGGCGATCCCCTACGCCCGGGGCAAGTACATCGCCTATCTCGGCGACGACGATTTCCACTACCCCCACCACATCGAAACTCACGTGCGGGCGCTGGAAAACAACCCCCACTACCAGGCGAGTTTCAGCCAGCTCTACCGCACCATGACCCTGCCCCTCCCGGGCGGCAAGCGCAAGACCCTCGCCAAGAGCGTCATCATCGCACGCGACTTCGAACCGGTCTACGAACTGCACTACAACCTCGTGCTCGGCGGGGCGGCCGTCCATCGCCGCGAGCTGCTGGATAAGACCGGCCCGTACAACGAGAGCATTCGCGTGCTGATCGACTGGGACATGATGCGGCGGATTTCGTTCTTCACGCCGTTCCTGTCTCTGCACGAGATCACCGGCGAGTTCTTCACCTACCTGGAAGGAAACGGCACCGACCGCATCTCCGACAAGGGACGCCGCGACAAGCTGAAGTACTTCCAGAACTGCATCGCCATCAAGAACAACCGCCCGGCCAAGCCGTGGAAGGTCTATAAGGACCTGTCGATCGTCTTCACCCCCACGCAGGTCAACGAGGAGTCGCTCACGCGGCTGGTGAACATCCTGCAGTACACCTTCACCCCGCACGAGGTCTACCTGCCCCTGACGCCCGGGGAAATCCAGCAGCTCAACGTGAGCATGCCCATCGTCAAGCCGATCCCCGTCGCCGAGGGGCTCACCCCCGCCCAGCGGTTCGACGCGGCACTCGAGCACGTCGAAGGCGACTACGTCTGCTACGCCCCCGACAACGCCCGCGTGGCACACAAATGGGTCGAAGAGGCGCTGTACCCGCTGATCGAACTGGGCCCCGGCCACGGCATGGAAATACGCCGGGACAGCGAAGACGGATGGGGAATCATCGCCCCCGTCGCGGACATGAAGCGCATCCGCCGCCAGTTCCCCAACCTCTCGATCCGCAAGTCGATCGAGGCGGCAGGGCTTCCCGCGCGGCTGCCCAAGCCGGGCGAGGAGGAGATCTTCCCCCTCGACGCCGGGCTCAATACGATCCTGCTGAACGTCAAGAACGGCAACTACATCGACGCGGCCGACGGCTTCCTCAACATGACCGGGCTCGGAAACGAACTGTGGATGACGTGCTGTGCCGCCTGGTCGCTGTACCACGACGGCACCCAGGACGACCGGGCGATCGAACTGTGCGAGCAACTGCGGCGCGAGCGGCCTTGGGTGGACGCACTGCACGTGCACGGTAAGCTGCTGCGACGCGTCGGACGATACGAAGAAGCCGTCGAAGTGCTGGAAGAAGCCCGCCGGATTATCGACACAACCGTGACCGTCTGAGAGGGACACTGTGGATATTCAGATCAACGACAACAAGGGCGAACGCCTGGAAGTGCAGGGCTTCTGCGAGCAGGTCTATCAGAAGTACGAGATCCTCCACGAACTGGGCGAGGCATACATGGGCCTGGAACAGTACGAGCAGGCCGTGGAGTGCTTCCAGGAGGCGATCCGCCACGAGCCGCGCCTCGCCGAGGCGCACACCTCGCTGGGCATGGCGGCGATCCGGCTCAACCAGCCGGACGTGGCCCTCACCTCCCTCCAGAAGGCGGTGCAGGTGAACCCCCGCTATGCCAAGGCCTATGCCGGCCTGGCGGTGGTGCACCAGCGAGCCCGCCAGTTCCCCCGGGCCTTCGAGATGTATCTCAAGTCGCTGGAACTCGACGGCGACAACCTGCTGGCGCTGCTGGGGCTGTTCCAGACCTCCTGCCGCATGGGAACCTTCTCCAAGATCACCTTCTACCTCGAGTCGTACCTCGAAAGACACCCCGACGACGCGTCGGTGATGTTCTGCCTGGCGACGCTCTACGCCAAGGACGGAATGCTCGAAGACGCCCGCGACGTGCTCATGCGGCTGCTGGCGGCCGAGCCGGACAAACAGGAAGCCGTCGACCTGCTGGAGAAAGTACAGAACCACATCCGCCAGCGGCGGGCATCGACCGTCGAGGAAGGAGTGGCCTGAACATGGGTTCTTCCACTAAGAAGCCGCCCGAGGCAGCCGAGCTGCTGGACCGAATCGGCAAGGCGCTGCAGGAGTGCATGGAACTGGCGAGGCAGGAGCAATTCGAGGCCATCGAGCTGCGATGCCAGAAGATGAACGCGATGGTCGATGCGATGCTCGAACTGGGCGGGTCGCTGGACGAAACCCTCACCGCCCGGGCCGATCAGATCATCCAGGCCTACGACCGCCTGCGCCTGCACCTGGCGGCCACGCGGGCGGGATACTCCAACTCCCTCCGCCGCACCACCCGCGGCCGCGACGGCGTGCAGGCCTACCAGAGCCCCGACGCCAACAAACCGAAACTCTCCGGCGACAATTTCTGACGACGGAATACCTCATCGCAGGAAGGCCATACCATAGAGTAGAACGGCATCAACCACGGTGGCACAAAGAGTGCTCTGCTCCGGGGTCCGCGAAATGCCACCGGGCGCCTTGGCGTTCAGCGCTGTTCGAGGCCGCACGGGTGTCGGAGACACCCGTGGCACCAGGAATCGCCGGCTCTGCTCTGCAAACTCCGCGGCGGACACCTTCTCCTTACAGCCTCATCGCCTGCTGCGAAGGCACTTCCCCAAAGTGAGGGAAGGGTAACCCCTCTCCCTGGAGAGAGGGTGGCCCGAAGGGTCGGGCGAGGGCGTACCATGTCCGGAGGGCAGGCAAGCTGCGCGTTCTACCACGGACGTCCAAGCTGTCACGCCCGGCGCTATGCCTTGGGGGCCACCACGGCCGCGATGTCGGTCGGCTTGCCGTCGGGGTCCACCAGTCCGAACCCGACGCCCTTGTACGACCACACCGACCAGCCGATGTCATTGCTCTCAAAGACACCCAGCACGTCCTCGAACCACTTCTCCCGTGCCTCCAGCGGTGCCTTGGAAATGCAGCCGAACTCCCCGCAATGCAGGGGCAGCCCGGTCTCGGTCCGCTTGGCGAGCGGCTGGGCGATGGTCTCGGCCATCTTCTCGGCATCGAAGGGCTCGTTCCAGTCCTGCAGTTCCTTCTTCTCCGGCGAGTCGGGCAGCGCATCAAGTACGGACGGGTCGGCCTGCCACGGCCCGGGGTATCGGACGGGACCGTCGTAGACCTTGCACGGCGTCCAGCCGGCGTTGTAGTGGGTGATGAGCATCGGGTAGTAGAAGTGGAACGTCAGGATCAGGTGCCGATCGTCCGGCACGTCCAGGTCGTCGTAGGTCTTGGGCTGATTGAAGCTGTTGGAGCCCACCAGCACCTTGCGGGTCGGCTCGCGTTTGCGAATCGCCAGCAGCGGCACGCGCAGCACCCGGTTCCAGTCGGCCGGGTCGGATGCGACGGCCTCGTTGAGCAGCTCATACGCCACGCGGTCTTCGCTGCGGCCGTCCATATGCTCCGAGAGCTGCCGCCACAGGTCGCCGAAATGCTCGGCCTCGGACGGGTCGGTCCACAGGGGCGACTCCTTGCCGGTCAGGAAGTGGTGCGACCGCAACAGGTGCAGGTCCACAATAACCCGCAGGTCGGCCTGCTGGCACCAGTCCAGGGCGGCATCCAGCAGGTCGAACGCCTCGCTGTCTTTCTTCCCGTCCTCGGTCCACAGTTGCTCCTCGTCGACCGGCAGGCGGATGTGGTCAAAGCCCCACCCGGCGATCCGCTGCACGTCGTCCCGCGTGAAGAAATCCACACGATCCTGCCCCCGCCGTTTCGACTGGCTCAGCCAGCCGCCTACGTTCGTTCCGCGATGTATCTCGAATGCCATGACTCAGCCGTTGCCTTTCAGCAGCTTCTCGTACATTTCTTTGACTTTCCAGTAGGCCTGCTTCGGCCGGCGGTACTCGTCCACCACGCCCTTGTTGTTGAACGCGCGCGGCCGACCGATGGCCTTGCCCACCTGGTGGCTGGTGCGGCAGTCGCCGTACTGCCAGATGGTGAGCCCGAAGAAGCGGTCGCTCTGCTCGAACATCGTGCAAATCACCGTCTCCAGCAGGCGCGACTGGTATTGCTCGGTCCAGCGCGTCTCGTGGTCATCCCGCCAGCCGTAGAGGGCACCGGCCCCGATCTCGGAGATCATCATCGGCTTGTCGTCGAAGCCTTCGTCCTTGAAGCGCCGGACCACTTCGTCGATGAATTCGGGCAGGCCCTCGATCTCGGTGCCGTACCAGCCGGGGTAGACGTTAACCGCGATGATGTCGGCCAAGTCCATGCACTGGTCGTCTTTCCACTTGTTGCAGGCGTAGGTCACCGGCCGGGTGGGGTCGAGCTGGCGGATGTGCCCGATGAGGGTCTCGTATCCGGCCCGGCACTGGGGGTCGTTGGAATGCGACTCGTTGATCAGCCCCCACATGATGACCGAGGCGTGATTCTGCGCGGCGGCGATCATCTCGCGCAGGTTGTCCTTCTGGGCGGTCACGAAGGCCGGGTCGTTGAGCTGATCGGCGTTGTGCTGCCAGCCGATGCCTTCGTTCCAGACGCACAGGCCCGCCTCGTCGCACAGGTCCAGGAAGCGGACGTCCTGGGGGTAGTGACTCCCGCGGACGAAGTTGCAGTTCATGTCCCGAAGCTGCTGGACGTCCGACACCAGCAACTGGGCGGGCAGCCCGTGCCCGAACTGCGGGTGCGCCTCGTGGCGGTTGAAGCCCAGCAGCCGCTGGGGCGTGCCGTTGATGAGCACGTCGCGACCCTTCACGTCCACGGTGCGGATGCCGATCCGCTCCCGGAGGTCGTCGGCCCCGAGCTTCACGTGCACCATGTGCAGGTTGGGCTCTTCGGGGCTCCAGAGCGCCGCCCCGGGCAGTTCGATTGTGCGGGATATCTTCCCGAAGCGGTTGTCCAGCGTGGGCGACTCAACCACCTTCTCCTCGCCGTCGACCAGGATCGCCATCTTCGGGGTCAGCGGCTTGGTGGTCGCCTGG
>JBKHHV010000253.1:0-5681 GCA_046539005.1 Phycisphaerae bacterium | reverse complement strand
CCCGAGCGACGCTTCGTGGTCGCCGATCAGCCGGGCGCCTCCCGGCGCGAGGTGGAAACGATCCTCCGCCAGAGCGGTGCCGAGATCCTCATGAACTACCTGCCGGTCGGGTCGCAGAAGGCCACCGAGTTCTACGCCGAATGCTGCCTGGCGACCGGCGTGAGCCTGATCAACTGCATCCCGGTGTTCATCGTCTCCGACCCCGCCTGGGCGAAACGCTTCACCGAGGCCGGAATCCCCTGCGTGGGCGACGACATCAAGGCCCAGGTGGGCGCGACGATTACCCACCGCGTGCTGGCCCGCATGATGACCGACCGCGGGGCCAAGGTCGACGCCACCTACCAGCTCAATACCGCCGGCAATACCGACTTCCTGAACATGCTGGAACGCAAGCGCCTCGGCTGCAAGAAGATCTCCAAGACCGAGGCCGTCCAGAGCCAACTCGACGTGCCGCTGCCCGACGAGCAGGTTCACATCGGACCGGCCGACTACGTCCCGTGGCAGAAGGACAACAAGGTCTGCTTCCTCCGGATCGAGGCGCGGGGGTTCGGGGGCGTTCCGCTGAACGTGGAGGCCCGCCTGAGTGTGGAAGACAGCCCCAACTCGGCCGGGGAGACGATCGACGCGATCCGCGTATGCAAGCTGGGTCGCGACCGCGGGCTCGCCGGGCCGCTGGAGGCGATCAGCGCCTACACCATGAAGCACCCGCCCACCCAGTTCACCGACACCGCCGCCCACGACATGCTCGAAGAGTTCATTGCCGGTAAAACCACCGCCGCCGGCGACTATACCGGCTCGAAGACCGAATCGGTCCCGGCCGAGTAATCGGCCGACGCGAACGTAACGTCAAAGGGCCTCGGGATTCGCTCCCGGGGCCCTTTTCTTGTGCCAGGGTCCTGCTGCCGACCGGCGATGGAAACCACGCCCCAGCGGATCAGGCGTTGAGCTTCTCCAGCAGCCACGCCATGGACTGCCCCAGGTCGCGCATGTTGGCGATGCCTTCTTCATCGTTCTGCACTTCGCCGATCTCTCGGCCGACGCCGAAGTTCCAGTACGTCGAGCCGACGACGATCATGCGGTTGATCTGGAACATGTGGTTCATGGCGTCGAAGGTGGGCACCGCCCCGCCGCGGCGGACAGCCGCCACGGCCGCCACCGGCTTGCGGGCCAGCAGGTCGCCGTTGACCTTGGAGACCACGCCCATGCGATCCAGCAGGGCTTTCATCTCCGCCGAGACATTGGCGAAGTAGGTCGGCGAGCCGAACAGCAGCCCGTCGGCGTTCTTGGCCAGTTGGATCCACTCGTTGACCGGGTCGTCGGTGAGGACGCACTTCTCGTCCTGGTTCTCGGCGCACTTCCAGCAGCCGATGCATCCGCGAGGGCGTCCCTGGCAGATATCCACCCGCTGGGTCTGGACCCCTGCCGTTGTCAGCTCTTCCAGCACCACGTCGATCAGTTGACTGGTGTTGCCGCCCTTCCGCGGGCTGCCGTTGAACGCGACGACCTCCATCGTGGTAACTCCTTTCGCTTACAGTCCCTTGGCCGCGATGTCCCTGCGACAGTAGGCGTCCTGCCACGAGATCTTCTCGGCCGCGGCGTAGGCGAGCTTCTGGGCATCGGCGAGGGTGTCTCCCAGGGCAGTCACGCCCAGCACCCGCCCGCCATTGTTGACCAGCTTGCCGCCCTGCATCGCCGTGCCCGCGTGGAAGACCTTCACGTCGCCCAACGCTTCGGCCGCCTCGATACCGGTGATTTCGTGACCCTTCTCGTAGGAGCCGGGGTACCCGCCCGAACTCATCACCACGCACACCGATGGCCGGGGGTCCCACTCCATGGTGTACTCGTCGAGGGTGTGGTTGGCGGTGGCGAGCATGAGTTCCACCAGGTCGCTCTTGAGCCGCATCATCAGCGGCTGACACTCCGGATCACCGAAGCGGCAGTTGAACTCGATCACTTTCGGCCCTCCGGGGGTGAACATCAGCCCGGCATACAGACAGCCTTCGTATCGGCCGAAGTCGCGGCGCATGGCGTCCACGATCGGCACGAGGATTTCCCGCTCGATGCGCCCCATTTCCTCACCGCCGATGAACGGCACGGGCGAGTAGGCCCCCATGCCGCCGGTGTTGGGCCCGGTGTCGCCCTCGCCGATGGGCTTGTGGTCCTGGGAGGCCTCCATGGGGTAGATGTTCTTGCCGTCGCACATCACGAGGATCGACGCCTCCTGCCCGGTAAGCATCTCCTCGATGACGACCTTGGAGCCGGCCTCGCCGAAGACCTTCTCCACCATCATCTGCTCCAGCGGGCGAACCGCCTGGTACGGCTCGGGACACACCGTCACGCCCTTGCCCTTGGCCAGACCGGCCGCCTTGATCGCCACGCCGTGATCGCGCGAGAGGACGTACTCCTTGGCCGCCGCGAAGTCCTCGAAGATGCGCGCCTCGGCCGTCGGCACCGACGCCGCCCGCATGAGGTTCTTGGCGTACGCCTTGTCCGACTCGATCTGTGCCCCCTCCGAGCCGGGACCGAAGCACAGCAGCCCGGCCTTGCGGACCGCGTCGCCCATGCCGTTGGCAAGCGGGTCTTCCGGGCCGATGACCACCAGCTCGACGTTGTTTTCCCTCGCGAAGGCAATGACGCCCTCGGTGTCGTCCACGCCGATGTCCACGCACCGGGCACATTCGGCGATGCCGGGGTTTCCGGGAGCGGCATACAACGTGTCGCATCTGGGCGACTGGACGATCTTCCAGGCCAGGGCGTGCTCTCGGCCGCCGCTTCCGACGATCAGAATATTCATCTGCAGTCCTCTCGATTCATGCGTTGGGGAACGGGGCAAAGTCTAGTGAATCGCCGGGTGGGTGTCCAGAGCGACGGGCGGGATGCCGGGCGGGATGCCGCGACGACGGGCGCCCCGATCCGCCTTTTTCCTTCTCCATGGCAGCCGTGGCCGAGGCCCGCTCACTCCTTCTTCCTGCGTCGTCGGGCCCGGGCGGCCAGCGAGTCACCCAGCGAGATCGTGCCGGGCTTCTTCGAAGGAGGCGGGGTTTGCGTTTCCTCCGAGCCCCGCGTGGAGGCCGACTCGTCCGGGGCGGCCGATACGTTGTCCTCCCGGGTCCCGGGCCTGCCCTGGAACGACCGCGGCGTGCGGACGTGCCCCTTGCGCATCCCCTCCGGAGGGGGTGGAACCGCCGTGGCCGGGTCCAGCCCGTCCAGCCCGAGCTTGCGGTTGATCCGCTTGCGGAGGTCCTTGTGGAAATCGCGCCGCCGCCCCTTCCTGCGCGCTACGTCGGGCACCTCCAGTGCGGCGGGGTCTTCCGGAACGGGGTACTCCGTCTTCGCCTGTGGGGCGATGGCGTGCATGAGCTTGGGCTCCCGGCCGCGTTCGAGACGCCTCTGCAGCGCACGCCGCAGCCGGTGCTGCTCGGCGTCGGTCTCGTCGGTCAGGGCTCCGGTGTCGGGGGCCTGCAAGTTGCTGCCGTCGCCCAGCAACCCCCGCAGAATCCGCACGGCCGCGGCCTTGGAGGGAATGCTCGCCTCGTACAGTTCCACGTTCCACGTGGCGTACTGCCGCAGCGGCTTGCCCACGCAGCACGGGCAGCCTTCCTCGCACGGGCACCGCTCGATCATCTCCAGCACGGCCGGCATGATGCGGTGCAGGTCGTGGTAGGCCGTTTCGGTAAAGCCCAGCCCCAGCGGGAACCGCTCGTAGATGAACACGGCATTCCAGGGCGAGTTGATGCTGCCGACCGTATGCGAGAAGTCCAGCGTGTCGCAGGTCATGAACAGCGGCAGCATCTGCCGCGTGGCGTAGCCGATCCCCCGCAGCCCGCCGTGGGCGTCCAGCCCGTCGCGACGGACCTGTTCCATCAGTTCCTCGGGCCCCACGAGCCAGAAGGCCATCGTGTCCAGCGACTGGGTCGGCAGGTCGACCGGGTGCAGCGAGACCACGTCCAGCGAGTAGAAGTGGATCCGCTCGTACATGTTGGTGTTGAAGTAGGCGGTCACCTCGCCCCAGGCGGCTCGGCCGTTGCCGAAGGGCTTCTCCCGCAACTGGTGGTCGATGTGGTGGATATCGGTCCCGCCCAGCGGGTTGGTGTAGTAGTCCACCTCCTCGCGGCGGACGGTGGCGATGTTCCGCTCCATGTCCAGTTCCAGCACGCGATGGGTGTCGCCCTGGTGGATGTAGATGGCGCCGGGGTGGAGAATCGGCGGGGCGTCGAAACGGTTCACCTCGCCCAGAACGCGGGCGGTCTGCTCCTCGACGATCAGCGTGTTGGCACCGGCGGTATCGCGAAGGCCCACCTCGTGCTGGGGCGTTTCCCCCGCGGCATGGTACCACTGCCCCTCGAGGCGCCGCACCTTGCGGTTTCCCTCCAGCACCTCCAGCACCAGCGGGGCGCGGGGCCCGAAGGCCTCGACCTCGCCGTCGGTCAGCGGCAGTTCGTGGGCGGCACATCGCAGGTGCCCGGTGAGCACGAACGGATTGCCGGGGTCGATGACGCCCTGCTCGATCGCCCGCTCGAAGAGGTAGTCCGGCGCGGACATGATGTACTGGTTGACCGCGGTATCCAGCCCCACCAGGAAAACCAGCGCGTCGGTGTCGCGTCGCCCGGCCCGCCCCGACTGCTGGAAAAAGCTCGCCAGCGTGCCGGGGTAGCCCACCAGCACGGCCGCGTCGAGACTGCCGACGTCGATGCCCAACTCCAGTGCCCGCGTGGTGGAGACCCCCTTCAACTCCCCCTCGAACAGTTGCTTCTCGATCTGGCGGCGCTCGCAAGGAAGGTAGCCTCCGCGGTAGGGCGCCACCCTGCGCGCCAGGTGCGGCGCCTCGCGCTGCAGCGTCTCACCGACGTACCGGGCGATCATCTCCGAGGACATTTTCGACTTGCTGAAGGTGATCGTGCCGGCCCCGTGGCAGATGAGCCTCGCCATCAGTTCGTGGGCCTCCACGTTGGCGCTGCGGCGGGACTTCCACGTTGTCTCGCGGAGACGGGGCGGGTTCCACAGCACATACGTTCGCCGGCCGCGTGGGCTTCCGTCGCGATCGACCAGTGCAATCGGGCGACCCAGCAGGCCTTGGGCCAACTCGCGCGGGTTGGCGATGGTTGCCGAACAGCAGACATACCGCGGATCGCTGCCGTAATGCTCGCAGACACGGGCGAAACGGCGCATCAGGTTGGCGACGTTCGAGCCGAAAATGCCCGTGCAGACGTGGATCTCGTCCACCACCACCAGCCGCAGGTCCTGCAGAAACTTCGCCCAGCGGGCGTGCTGGGGCATGATCGCCGCGTGCAGCATGTCCGGGTTGGTGAAGATCACCCGCCCCTCGTCGCGGAGCTTGCGGCGGAGCGGGCCGGCAGTGTCGCTGTCGTATACGCCGGCCAGCACGTCGTCCAGACCGGCCGCGTCCAGCGAGCGACGAAACCCGGCGAACTGGTCCTGGCAGAGCGCCTTGGTGGGAAAGGTTAGCAGGAAGCGGGACTCCGGGTCGGCCGCGAGGGTCTCGACGATGGGTACCTGGTAGCAGAGGCTCTTGCCGGAGGCGGTGCCGGTGGCGACGACGACATCTTCCCCCGCGCGCACGGCCGCGAGAGCCTCGGCCTGGTGGGTGTAGAGGCGGTCGATCCCCCTGCCGGCGAGCATGGCCGAGACGGCCGGGGAAAGCCCCGTCGGCGTGGGAGCCC
>JBKHHV010000252.1:0-5691 GCA_046539005.1 Phycisphaerae bacterium | reverse complement strand
GTCGAACCTTGCCTGCACGTTCCCGCATCGCACGACGGCGGCATCGGCCGACTTCTCCAACTCGGCGGCCGGCGTGGCGGGAAGGGCGTAGGGCTTTCTGCGGCTGTGGAAGGGCAGGGCGAACTGCTCCCACGCGACCACGTGCCCCTTCTGGGCCCAGGCGGTCGGGCGCGCGAGGACGAACTCGATATTCAGGTGGCATTCCTGCCCGGCTTCCAGCGTGGGCTTCTCGATCTCCAGCGTGACCCGCTCCGTCTTGCCTGGGGCGGTGGTGAGGCGGGGCAGCTTGCCGGTCTGCACCTACCGGCCGTCCACCAGCACGCTCCATCGTCCCGACAGCCAGCCCAGGTCGGTGAAGCTGTTCTTGTTGCGGATCTCGATCTCGCCGCGTTTGAGGTTCGCTGCCGAGATGCCCACCGGCTGGGTGACCTTCTTGAGTTCGTGCAGCGAGGGGTGGGGCTGGCGGTCCGGCCAGATGAGTCCGTTGATGCAGAAGTTTCTGTCGTTGGGCTCGTCGCCGAAATCGCCGCCGTACGCCCAGTACAGTCGGCCGTTGGGCGCAGTCTTGAGCAGTCCCTGGTCTACCCAGTCCCACACGAACGCCCCCTGCATGCAGTCGTGTTTCTCGAACAGTTCCCAATACTCTTTCAGGTTCCCGCAGGAGTTACCCATGGCGTGGGCATACTCGCAGGGAATGATGGGGCGCGGATCGTCGCCGCTGGCGGCTCGCTCCAGGGCATCGATCGCCGGGTACATCCCGCCGTGGATATCGGTGGCAAGCCGGTTGGTCACCGGCAGTTCGGCCCAGTCGCCCTGCCAGTCGCGATGGCTCCACCAGCGGTTGATAGCTCCTTCGTAATGCAGCGGGCGGGTGGGGTCCTGCTCGCGGATCCACCCGGCCAGGGCGGCGTGGTTGGGCCCGTATCCGCTTTCGTTGCCCATCGACCAGGCGATGATGCTGGGGTGGTTCCTGTCGCGCTGGACCATGCGTTTTCCGCGTTCGAGGAAGCAGGCGGTCCACCGCGGATCGTGCGTCAGTCGCTGGTAATGCCAGTGGCACTCGATGTTCGCCTCGTCCATGACGTACATCCCCAGTTCGTCGCACAGGTCGTAGAACAGGCTGTCGTTGGGGTAGTGGGCGGTGCGGACGGCATTGACGTTGAACCGCTTCATCAGCGTCAGGTCGGCCAGCATCACCTCCCGGCTGATGACCTTGCCGGTGGTGTCGTCGTGATCGTGGCGGTTCACGCCGCGCAGCATCACCGGCTCGCCGTTGACCCGCAACTGCCGGCCGGCCACCTCTACCCGCCGAAAGCCGACCCGCGTGGAGGTGCACTCCACCACCTGCCCGTCGGGCGCCACCAGCGAGACCACCACCGTGTAGAGATCCGGAGTCTCGGCGCTCCAGAGCCTGGGTTTGCGGATCTTCCCGCGCAGTTCGAGCTTGGATCCGTTGCGGCGGGCGGCCCCGACGTCCAGCGCGGCCGTCATCGGTTTACGGATGGCGTCGCGGCCGGTGGGGGTCAGCAGTCGTCCACGCACGCTCCAGCCTTCCTCCAGGTCGGCAAACCCGCCGAGGCTCACATCTACCACCAGGCGTCCTTCGGCGAGGTCGCCGCCCAGGGGAATCGCCCGGGCGAAGACGTCTTCGATCCATGTCTTCGCGGTCGACCGCAGCAGCACGTCGCGGTGGAACCCGGCCTGCCACCAATGGTCCTGGTCTTCCACGAACGAGCCGTCCGACCAGCGGATCACCGCCACGGCCAGCACGTTCGGTCCCCGTTTGAGGAAGTCGGTCACGTCGAACTCGCTGGGCAGGCGCGAGCCCTTGGCGAACCCGACGGCCCGGCCGTTGACCCACACCTTCAGGCAGCTCTCGAACCCGCCGAAGTGCAGCACTACCCGACGGTTCTTCCATTCCGCCGGCATGCGGAACTGCAGGCGGTAAAGCCCGGTGGGATTGTCCTCTTCCGGAACGGCCGGCGGGTCGGTGGCGATGGGCATCTGGATGTTGGTGTAGTGGGGCTTGTCGTAGCCCTGCATGGTAAACAGCCCGGGCACCTGCACCTGGTCCCAGCAGGAATCGTCGAAGTCGGGGGCGGGGAACTCGTCCGGTGCCGACCGAGGGTTCGCTGCCAGGGCGAACTTCCAGGTTCCGTTCAGGCTGACCTGCCAGGGGGTATTTTCCCGCTCCCCGGCGGCGGCGAGTTCTTCGGTGGGGTAGGAAACCAGCGAGGCTCGCCCGGGCAGGCGGTTCTGGGCGGGTTGTTCGGGCATCATCCAGAAGTCGTTGTCAAAGTGCATGGTGGGTACTCCGGTTGGTATGTGCGGCGGCATGATACCAGAGGTCGCCTACCGAGTCACCGTAAACGCCACATTTCGGGTTCTCCGATTCATCGGGGGCAAAAAAAGAGGGAGTTTTCCGAACGAATCGGCGTTTGGGTCTGTCTGGAAGGGTGGCGCTCATCTTCTTCAATCTGTGGGATTTGTGCGCAGGGGCACAGCAGGGGGACTACGTAGTAAGGAAAAGTGAGAACAAGACCAGCCTTCGCATCGACTGAGATGTTGAGGCGATTGACCGGGAGGTCGGGTAGCTGCGGATGCCGGATTGGGACCAGATCATGGCGGATCACGGGCCCGTCGTATGGCGCACCGCGCGCCGCATGGTTTCCAACCATGAAGACGCCGCCGACGTAATGCAGGAGGCATTCGTCGCTGCCGTGCGGATGGCACGTCGGCAGAAAGTGCGGAACTGGCGTGCTTTGCTGATACGACTGGCGACAGTGCGGGCGATCGACCGCCTCCGCTCGCGGGGGCGCGAGCGCGGCCGACGTACCGACGGGGTCGACTTGACCATCGTCGCCCAGGACGGTAATGACGTAGACCCGACCCGGCCCGTCGAGCGGCAGGAACTGGTCCAGCGGCTCCGCAACGCCCTGACCGACCTGCCCATCCGACAGGCAGAAGCGTTCAGTTTGCGGTATCTCAGTGAGCTGACCTACCGGGAGATTGCCGAGGAAATGGACATGGAAACGGCGCACGTCGGTGCGCTGTTACACCGTGCCCGGGCAAACCTGCGGGACCTGCTTTCCAGGCAGTGGGCGGGCAGGCCCGAGTAAGGAAGTCGATCGAATGGCGTACATCCCCGCCTACGAATCCAGCGAATTGCGGCTCGAGGCGGCCGTCGAGGCGACCCGGCAGGTCGCCGCCGACGAACGGCCCCCCCACGCCGTCCTCCAACGCCTGCAATCGGCCGTCCGGGCTGCCGACGCCGAAGGCGAAACCGCCGGCGCGGGCGCACCCATCGGGCGGCTGGGCCACCTGTTGCAGTCGGTCCCCCATTGGATGAAGGTCGCCGCCGCGGCCGTCCTCATCATCGGCTTCGGCGGGAGCCTCAGCTACCTGCTGGTGGGTAACGACCGCACCGAAGCCCTGGCCGGCGTTCGCAGCCGACTGCGGGAATCGGAAACCATGAGTTTCACCGCCCGCATCTACCAGCCCGGGCGCGAGCCGGTGACGTTCCATGCCAGATTCCGCGAGCCCGGATGGATGCGCCAGGAGTCGCCCGCCGGGGTCGTAAACGTGCTGGACTTCTCTTCGCGCCAGGGGCTCACGCTGCTGCCCGAGCACGGCCGCGCTTTGAGAGTGTGGCTGGGACACCTTCCCGACGCCACCGACGTAGCCGACGGGCGTTTCAACTACATCGCCGAGCTTCGGGCGCTGCTGGACCGCGGTAACGTGGAAATGCTGACCGCCCGGAACGTGCAGGGCCGACCCGCCTGCGGGTTCCGCCTGCGCCACAAGGGGCGCTTGATGGACCTCTGGCTCGATGCCGGCACCGGCGATCCGCTGTGATTCGAAATGGACGCCCCCACCGGCCCGGGACGCATCGTACTGACGGACATCCGACTGGGTCCCGATCTGTCGGCTGACCTCTTCAGCCTGCGCCCGCCCAAAGGCTACGAACTGGAGCCCGGTCCGCCGATCGACCTGGCGGCCGCCAACGAACGCGACCTCGTGACCTCGCTGGGATTGCTCGCCAAGCTTCGCGGCGGGGTGTTCCCCGAGCAGCCCACGCTGTGGACGCCGGACATGGGACGGCTGGTTACCACCGACATGAGCTACGGACAGTTGACCACGCTGGCGCTGTCGCTGACGCGGACCTCGGTATTCCTCTCGTCCCTGCCCGGAGAGGGCAGCGAGTGGTGCTACGCCGGGGCGGGGGTGAAACTGGGCGACGCCAACACACCCGTGCTTTGGTGGCGTCCCCGCGGCAGCCGTCGGTACCGGGCGATTTTCGCCGACCTCACGGTCCGGGACGTCGATCCCGGGCGTCTTCCCGCCAAATGCCCGAGCCCCGGGTCCACCCCGATCAGCGAAGCGCCGTAAAGCCATCCCCGCTGCCGTCGCATCTGTCCCGTCTCCGCTTGACCGGTGTCCGCCGGCTGTCTAGACTCGTTCGCTCATCGAGTTCGAACCTCAAACCGGAGCGGTCATATGTCGGATAGGCGCATCAAGGTCGGTATCGTCGGTGGCGGACGCGTGGGCGAGGGCTTTACCCGCAACCTGCAGCGTCAGCCGGACATGGACGTGGTGGGGGTGGTTACCCGGACGCCCGCGCGGCAGCAGGAGTTCCTGGACAAGTACGGCGTGCCGGGCGTGGGCACTACCGAGGAACTGATGGCCATGGACGATCGGCCGGAGGTCGTCTGCGTGGTGAACGCAAACGAGGACCACTGTCCCTCGACGATCGCCGCCCTGGAAGGCGGGGCGCACGTGTACCTCGAGAAGCCCATGGCTCCCACGCTGGAGGAATGCGTCCACATGGTCGAGGCCGAGAAACGCACCGGCAAGCACATCCAGGTGGGTTTCGAGTACATGCACGGCACGATGACCTCGCGCCTGAAGGAGTTGGTGGACGAGGGCTACTTCGGCGATGTCCTGTGGGCGACGGTTCTGGATTCCCGGGGGCATTGGTGGTCGATCGACCCGAACGAGCCGCGCGAGAAGATATGGAAGCTCGACCGCCGGCGCGGCGGGGGTATCATCTTCCATTGCGGCATCCACCAACTGGACATGATCCGCTCCTATCTCGGTCCTATTGACGAGGTCACCGCCTACACCCCGCCGGTCAACCCGCTGCCGTTCTACCCCGACGACGTGCCCGCCAACGTCACCCTGATGCTCAAGGCCGCCAACGGCGCGGTGGCGAACTTCCAGGTCTTCCACGACCGGGCGCCCACCTATTACCGCGAGGCCGTGCCGTTCCACCCCGACTGGCGCCAGGTGCCCGGGCACGAGTTCGACGTTTCGCTGGTGGGCAACCGCGCCTCGTGCAAGATGTCGATCTACGGCGAGCAGTTGCACCTGTTCCGGTTCGACCTCGAGAACAAGGACACGGTTTTCGAGCGGACCGAGGTGTTCAGCCCCAACGTGCATGACAAGTCGCACCACGACATGGCCGGTCTGCTGCTGCGGTTCCTGCGGCAGGTGTCGGCCGGTCAGGGCCCGATCGATTCCTCCCAAGGCGCCCTGGAGACCATGCGCCTGGCGTTCGCCTCCGAGGATGCCCTGACCCAGCCGGGCAAGACCGTACACGTGAAGGACTATCGCTGAACCTCCAGAATGGGGCAAGTGTGGCGGGTGAGACCTCCTATCTTCTGTTTCTGGACGAATCAGGCACTCACGACA
>JBKHHV010000251.1:0-5734 GCA_046539005.1 Phycisphaerae bacterium | reverse complement strand
CTTGAGTTCCATCTTTGCCTCGGTGTACTCCTCGTGGAAGTCGCTGTCATTCCATTCCTGGAGCTTCTCGGCCCGGGAGGCGACGGCCTGGTTGAATTCCTTCTTCTGCTTGCCATCGAGTTCCAGCAAGGCCTCCATCTGCTTGAACTCATCGCGCCTCCCGATCTTCATCGCCTCCTCGGCCGGCTTGAGGTCGGGGTAGTAGGGCTCGGCGGCGACGACCTCTTTGGCGTTGGGCGTTCTGGACGACAGCTCCATCGCCTTGGCGGTGTCGTCGTCCATGTCATTTCCGTTCTCGCAGCCGCCAACCCAGGCGACGGTAAGGGTCAGCAGGATGATCGTAGTCAGCGTGCGTGCGTGCGTGCTCATGCGGTAACCTCTCTGATGATTCGGGGATATGGTTCCATCGCGGCCGGGCGGGCACTGGGCCCCCGTGAACCCGGCTTCTTCCTCATGGCGACATGACGTCCTTGCCGCAAGCCATTCTGCCCAGAGAGAGCCGAACCTTCAACCTCTTTTGCACACAAGTCCTGCGCGCGACCCGCTGCGGCGTATTCCATCTGGCGGCCATCGCTGCAGGTTGCGGGACGGGCTGCCCGGCAGTATGCTCAGCCGGACTCGGATCCGGAGGAGCTTGCCATGACACAGCCGAACTTCCTGTTCATCTGCATTGACGACCTGGGCTGGGCCGACCTGTCCTGCTACGGCAGCAACTTCTACGAGACCCCCAACCTCGACCGCCTGGCGGGGCAGGGCGTGCGGTTCACCGATGCCTACGCTTCCTGCCCGGTCTGCTCCCCGACGCGGGCGAGCATCCTGACCGGCAAGTACCCCGCCACGCTGCAGCTTACCAACTTCATCGCCGGCGAAGGCAGCGGGAAACTCCTCTCGGCCCCGTATCTGCATTACATGCGCCTCGAAGAAACCACCCTCGCCGACACCCTGCGCGAGAACGGCTACGCCACCTGGCACGTCGGAAAATGGCACCTGGGCGGCGAGGAGTGGCATGCCCTGGAAAAGGAAGGGCCGGACACCGAGGATCATCGCGAAAGCTGGGAGAAGTACTGGCCTCACCACCGGGGGTTCGACGTCAACCTCGGCGGCTGGTCGGCGGGAAGGCCCACAAGCTACTTCAGCCCGTACGAAAACCCGATGCTCGAGGACGGCCCCGAGGGCGAGTACCTGACCGATCGGCTCACCGACGAGGCGATCTCGCTGATCCGTGGGCGCGACCCCGAAAAACCGTTCTTCCTGAACATGTGGTACTACACGGTCCACACCCCCCTGCAGGCCAAGGAGCAGGTCGTGGACAAGTACAGGCGCAAGGCCGCCGAACTGGGGCTGGACCGGAAGGACCCGTTCGAAGAGGGCGAGGAGCTCCCCTGCCTGCACAAACGCGGGAAGAATGTCATTCGCCGGCGGTTCCAGTCCGACCCGGTCTACGCGGCGATGATCGAGATCCTCGACACCAACATCGGCCGACTGCTGGACACGCTCCAGCAGCAGGGCATTGCCGATGATACCGTCGTGGTCTTCACCTCCGACAACGGCGGTCTTTCGACGGCCGAGGGCAGCCCCACCTGCAATGCCCCGCTCAGCGAAGGCAAGGGCTGGATGTACGACGGCGGCGTCCGCGAGCCGCTCATCGTCCATTGGCCCGGCGTGACCCGGCCCGGTGCGCTCTGCCACGAGCCGACCACCAGCACCGACTTCTACCCCACGCTGCTGGAGATGGCCGACCTGCCGCTGATGCCCGACCAACACACCGACGGGGTCAGCATCCTGCCGCTGCTGAAGGGGGAACCGTTCCGGCGCGGGGCGATATTCTGGCATTACCCCCATTACAGTAACCAAGGCTGCACGCCGGCATGCGCGGTCCGCGAGGACGAATGGAAACTCATCGAGTTCTTCGAGGACGGCCGCGTGGAACTGTACGACCTCAACGAGGACATCGGCGAGGAGCACAACCTGGCCGGTGAGTATCCCGACGTGGCCGAACGGCTCCGCGGACTGTTGCACCAGTGGCTGGAGAGCAGCGGGGCGAGAATCCCTCAGCCCAACCCGGATTGGCCGATCGACTGACCGGCGGGCTCAGGCGGGCCTTGCGCAGCGGCCGAGCCTTGGCCGGTGTGCGGGAATGGCCGACTGTTCGCACCGCTCGGCCGGCAAAGGCTACCCAACGACCCGTGTTGCCGGAAGGCTCCGCCGTCTCTCGTTCGACCGATCGACGTTCCTGAAATGCCTGAGACGGCCGATGCGCTGACGATGGCGCTGTTCTTCCTGCGCTGACCTGTGCGGCTGTGCGGTATTCTGCCGTGCAGATTTCCCGAAACCCGGAGGCTTTCAGCGCATCCAACGGTTGTCGCGGTACCAGAGGCGTGGACGTTGGAGGCGGTATGACGCAGTGTGGAGTTTCCCGGGCCCGGGCCCGGCTGATCGGCGTGACGGTTGCAGTTTCGGTGCTGGTGCTGGCGTTTGCCCTGGCAGGAGGACCCCTCCGGGCCGAGTCCAGCAAGACGCCCACCACCCAGCCTGCCGACGCCAACGCAACCGACGCGGCCGACAGCAAGGACACCGAGAAGGTCAAGTACTTCTCCGCTCCCGAGGGCGGGTGGAAGAAGGACGTCGAAACCGGGTGGCGCAAGAAGGTACCGCTGTCCGGGTTGGAGAAATCCAAGTACGGGAAGGTGGCGTGGTTTCACCTGGCGGTGCCCAAGGACTACACGCCCGAGAAGAAATGGCCTTTGATGGTGCTGCTGCACGGAGGCCCGGGCGGCAAGCCGGACGACATTGTCGGCTTCTTCCGCGGGGGTTTGCTGGAGCGGGGGGTCATCCAGGTGTATCCCAACGCCATCATCCGGCAGTTGCTGGAGTGGAATTACCCCCACTCGGGGGCGTACATCCTGCAGGTGGTGCGGCAGGTGGCGGTCGAGTATCGCATCGACCCGCGGCGGGTGTACCTGGCGGGCGTATCAATGGGCGGCGGCGGCACGTGGGTGCAGGGGGCACTGGGACGCGACGTGTGGGCGGCGATCGGGCCGATTTCGGGATGGTACGGGGCGAGCCAGTCACCCAGCGTGGAGTTGCTGAAGGGGGTTCCGATCTACTGCATGCACGGGTCGGCCGACCCGGCCGTACCCGCCAGCCGAAGCCGATACGCATTCTCGCTGCTCAAGAAGTTCCGGGCGGTCAAGGCCTACTCGCAGACGCCCGACCCCAACGACCTGGCCAGGCACGATTGCATCTACCGCGAAGTGCAGGGAGCCGGGCACAACTGCTTCCTGCCGTGGAAGAAACGCGGAGCGATCGAACTGGGCAAGATGATGGGCTGGATGCTCTCGCGCAAGCGGGAAGACCCGGCCGATCTCGACAAGTGGGCGGCCTACCTGGCCCGGCACGGCAAGCGCTTCGGCTGGAAGGCAAAGGGCTCGCCCGTGGGCACCTACGGCGACGCCGATACCGGCAAGCGAGGCAAACGCGACGACTGACGAAGGTGGTTTGAGCGGTCCTTCGGTGATAGTGTCTGGTTCAAGAAGTGACCGGTGGGAGATACCGTCGGCCGACAGAACCGAACGATCCAACTGGAAGGGATTCGCATGAGCAGGTTGTCGACGCGCGCACTGGTTGCGACGATGGGGTTGGTGTTGCTGGCGGCGGTCTTGCCCGCCGGAGCCGGCGGATACGAGGTACTCAAGGCCGGTCCGCTGATATCGCTGAAGGACAGCGTCCAGGATATCTCCCCGGGAAACTTCCAGTTGAACCTGACACTGAAGAACGCCGTGCCCAAAGGCGGCAAGGAGGCGGCCGACCTGACGGCGACCATTACCTGTGCCGGCGGCAAGTGGGTGGAGGGCACCGCCCACGCCCGCGGTTGGAACCAGGCCAAGCACAGTGTCGACGCCAGCGGATTGAAGGTCGGCAAGGAGAAGGTCTCGGGGACAATTGTCTTCACGCTCAAGCCTGACCGCTGGGTGCCGGCCGACAAGAAGCCCCGCACGTTGACGGTGCAGATTGAGGGCAAGGTCTCGGAGATCAAGGCGAAGCCCGATGACGAGGAGAAGCCCATCCGTTTCTGGCTCATCAAGCCCAAGAGCCAGGGGGCCTCGCTGAAACTCGAGGGCAGATTCACTTCCAGCATGGGCGAGATGAGTTCCAGGGGCGACGCCGAGGGTACCTTCCAGCTTCCCGTCCGTCCGGGGTTCTGGAACATGGGCCACTACAAAGACGGGGGCGTCCAGTTGTACTTCGACATGGGCACCCAGCGGGAGAACTGGAATCACGTGCGGCTGGCGGTCTGCGAGTTCGCCAAGCCGCTGGACCTCTCCCGGCATAGCGGCGTGCGCCTGGCGATCGACACCGCCAAGCCGCGCAAGGACGTGAGCGTCACGCTGTGGCTGCAGGAAGAGGACGGCAGTTGGTATTACGTCCGCTCGGCGGTTCCGCTGGTGGACAAGAGCAACGCCGCCGTATTGCGGTTCGAGGATTTCGTCGAGGCCGAGTGGGTCGCCCCGGGCAACCACATGGACGAGGACTACGTCCTGGACGTTTCGTCCCTCAAGGCCGTCGCCGTCGGGGTGGTGAACCCGTTGGGGGTGGGCGAGGTTGACTTCGCGATCTCCGCGTTGGAATGGGTGGACTGTCCGGCGACCCTCACCGAGCCGGCCGAGGCGACCGTCACCGGCCGAACCCTCAGCGTCAACGGGCACAGCATGATCCCCGCGCCGATGTTCGGCGGATACGCCCCGGATTTGGCGCAGAAATACCGCCCGGGCTGCCAGCGGTACCTGTACGCCCCCAGTTACCCGCGGATTCCCGGGCAGATCCGGGCGAAATTCTCAGCCGGAGACCTCAAAGACTGGAGCGGGCTGGTGGAGAAGCTCTCGGCCGAGGGCGACCCGCTGGCGAAGCACCTTTGCGGGCTGCTGGGCGACCGGGCCCGCAAGAAGCTCGCCGGCCTGAATCGCCGCGGGAAGAACGGCCGAACGCCGCGCGACCTGGTCCGCATGTTCAATTCGCTGCTGCGCGACCCCGACCTGTACGACGCCGACGCCTGGAAAGACGTCAGCCTCCCCCCGGAGGTGGCAAAGCTCGCCCCCCAGGCGGCCAAAGCGCCCATGACCCGACGGATGGAAATCCATCGGCAGCTCCTGTCAGCCGCATTTTCGTCATCTGTCAAGCCGATGCCCGACGAGGGCCCGACCGAGGAGTATTACATCGAATGCTACGGCGAGCGGGGTCAGCCGGCGCAGTTGCTCACGAGTTCCAATTGGAAGGACGCCCTCACCGGCTGGGGTCGCACTTACGCCGGCAACGCCAAGGAGAACGACTTTCCGGCGGTGCTGGAATTCTGGAACGAGCCCTACCTCAACTGGGCCGAACGCAGCCGCGTGAACTACAACCTGAAGTTCTACGACGTCTCGAAGGCGAAGGAAGGCGGCCCGGTGCACACGAAGTACGGGCTGAAGATTCCGCACCTTTCGTGGCGGAAGAAGGGCGACAAGTGGCAGGTCTACGACCCCACCGCCTTCTCCTACTGGTCCGGGCGGGGCAATAGCTGGATCTACGACCAGATGCTCGCCGCGATCGGCAAGGGCGTCAAGGAGACCTACCCGGCCGTCCGGGTCATCGGAGGGTGGGGCTTCCGCTACAATGAAGACCACTGGGCCGCCTGGGACATGCTGTACAAGCCGACGATCGACCGGAACATCGAGGTGATCGACGGCATTCACGAGCA
>JBKHHV010000250.1:0-5752 GCA_046539005.1 Phycisphaerae bacterium | reverse complement strand
GGTCGCTCAGGACGGGCGGAAACGGCATGCTCGCCAGGCGGTCGAAGACCCGAAGCCACGGCCTAGCCTGGCTGGGCTCGGGCTGAGCCTGCTGATGACGCTGTTCGATCTGCTCGGCCGCCGAAACGAGAGCCTGGTCGGCGGCGGAGGGCTTGACCTCTTTGGTGCTGCCCATGGCGTTGGAGACGACCTCGACGGTTCGCGGCGTGTCGGTGCCCCAGGTCATGATCGCGGCGATCAGCAGCAGCAGCGCCACCGCCAGCACGACCTTCTCCACGTGCAGTTCGATGAATCCGGATTGTTTGATCTTGGCCATGTCCAGGCCTCCTTCATCTTACGTCAACATCGGGGACGTCTTTCAGTAACCCGCCGGGCTGACCTGGCGGAGACGCTCGGAGTCTTCCGGCCGCAATGCGTCCTGCGGGAGCAGTTGCAGGACCTCGGCCGGCATCAGGGGGCGTTCCCAGCCGGTAAGCAGCTTCAGCTCGCACTTGAGACGGATCCGCAACACGGGCTCTCTGCCGTAGAAGAAGCGGTTGTCGGCGTCGGCCGGGGTCGCCATCTCCACCACGTCGAGCACGGTGTGGTAATTCCGCTTGCACAGTTCGGCCTCCAGCATCGCCAGGTGCCGGAAGGGCATGACAACGGTGAAGGTGTACTGCATCACGTCGTATCGCGGGTTGGAGACCGACTGGGTCAGCGTATTGGCGACCGAGGTCGTCTGGCCTCCGCGGAAGCTCTCTTCGCCCGAGCCTCGCCCGAAGACGCCGTCCCCGCCACCTCCGCCGCCGGTCATGGGGAAATACTCGGGAGCGACGCGGATTTCGACGAGCCGCTTGACGGCCGCACTCATCACGTTCTTCTGCTCTTCGGTCAGTCCCTGGAAGACCTCGGCGTTGGTGGCGTTGATGGCCGCCAACACGTCCCGCTGAATCCACAGCCCGATCTGGGCGTTCCACATGTTCGTCAGCAGAGGCCTGCGGGTACCCGGGGGGATCACGCGGTGCAGGGCTCCGGGGTCCATGTACATTTCGCCGGCGGTCGCCCGGTTCACGACCCGTTCGTTCTGGGCCCGCTTGATCGCCAACTCGGTGATCTCCTGGGTCATGACCGGCTCGGTCGAGACCAACTTGCCGTCGACGGTTTCGGTCGGCTCGATGTCGCCGCGCTGGACGGCCTTGGA
Source organism: Phycisphaerae bacterium (assembly GCA_046539005.1). Classification (GTDB taxonomy): domain Bacteria; phylum Planctomycetota; class Phycisphaerae; order SM23-33; family SM23-33; genus CAZFPT01. The sequence continues at coordinate 4,569 of JBKHHV010000250.1, read as the reverse complement.
CCACTCCGTGCGACGATTGGCGAGGATCTTGGTCTCCCACTGGCGTATCTGCACCTCGCTGACCTCACCGACCGGGGCCCGGGTCGACTTGACCAGACCCGCCAGTTCGTTCATCGCCCGGTTGTAGGCGTCGGGGAAGACCGCCCGCAGCGAGATCTCGCGATCCAGTTCCCGGTTGAAGGGGAACGCCGCGATCTTCTCGCCGGTGTCGGAGCGAACCAGTTGCAGCACTTCGTAGCGGTTGGAATGCGTGAGGCTTTTCTCGAGAAGGGTCTCGTAGACCTGCTTGCCCCGGTCGACTTCCTCGCGACGCTGGTTGATGATCTCTTCGTTGATGTAAGGCCGGCCCGCCAGCGATTTCAGCTCGCCCGAGAGACTGGCCCGGTCCTCGACTTCTTCCTCGATCTGCGCCGAGACGCGCGAATTCAGCAGCAGGATCACGCCGCAGAGCACGATCGTGCCGGCTGCGAGGATCACCAGAAACAGGTTGTCCTTAATGAAACGCATGGATTACCTCCCTCCCCCGCCCTGGTCGTCCCTGTCGAGACCCAGCCCGTCGTCCTCGATCGCCACCAGCCAGATCATGCCCACGCGGGTGTCGCTGGCCATCGACTCGCCCTTGAAGACCGGGTCGGGCAGCGACACGCCGGCCTGCTGTCCGGTTGGCTCGTCGGTGGGCGAACGCCGGGGCCCTTCGCGGTAGCCGCCGCCACGGCCTCGCTCGGCTTCCTCGAGGTCGCGGGAATCCCGGGGGGGAGCATAATCGGGGGTGCGGACGCCACCGGCTTCGCCGGGGGTTGCGACCACGCCGGCCTCGTATTCGCCGTCGTCGGCGACCACGGAGATCGCACCCAGCCGCTCGGCGGCGTACTGCCTGCCGAACCGACGCATGGGGGTGATGATCTGGGAGCGGATCTGGCTTTCCGGCACGGTGGTCCGGCAGATCATCCAGACCAGGAAGCCCCGTTTGCCCTGGACCGCCTGAGCCTCGTTGAGGCCGTCCTCGTCCTGACCTCGGCGAGAGGGCGTGTCGCCGGTGATCTGCATGCCCAGTTCCTGGGCAATGACCGGAAGCAGGTCTTCCTGCTTGATGGTCGACACATCCGAGACGTAGCGGGTTTTGAACGACTCCACGAACAGCAACTGCCGACTCTGGCGGGGCATGTTCTCCAGCCGTTCCAGTGCCTGCTGCCGTGTGTTGGGATCGATGCTGGTCAGGGCAGTGATGTAGTCGTTCTGGTGGGAGGCCGTGGAGGCAACCGACCGGGAGACAAGCTTCTGCACGGATGGCCAGAAATTTCGGTATGCAAACAGCTTAAGACGGTCCTTGATCTCATTTTCGCCCTGGCCGACCTGTGCTTCCAGCCGGCGGGAGGTGCTCTTGAGTTCGTCGAGCCGTTCGGCAACCTGCTCGGCCTGCCTGTACTCGTCGCGAGTGTCCTCGAGGGTGCTGAGGTCGGCGTAGGAGCGGTACAGCATCAGCGCCAGGGCGATGACCACCATCGCGGCCGCAGCGGCGAACCAGGGCTTCTTGGCACTCCACATCCGCTGCGAGGCGACCTCGCGCGGGAGCAGGTTGGTGTTGATGTCGGCCAGCCCCAGCCCCTGCACGCCCAGGCCGTACGCCACCGCAAAGGAGAGCACGTTCTCCTGGAAGGTGGGGGCGTTGACGGCGTCGGAGTGGGTGACCCGGTTGAAGCTGTCGATCCGGGAGACCGGGACGTTGAGGTTCTGCTCGAGGAACTTCTGCAGCCCCGGCAGGCGGAAGCCGTTGCCCAGCCCCAGGACCTTCTTGAACCGCGATTCCCGGTGCAGGGAGGTGTAGAAGCCGATCGAACGCTGGATTTCCTGCACCAGGTCCGAGAACACCGGCCTCATCGTCTGGAACACCTGGCGGGCGTACTTGCTGGAGGCGGCGGTGCGTTTGAGCTTCTCGGCCTTGGCGAAGGAGAGCTTGAACGCCTTGACCAGCGCCTCGGTGAAGTCGTTGCCGCCGATCTGGATGGTCCGCGTCCAGATGCGGGCCCCGTCGGAGACGACCAGGTCGGTCTTGTCGGCCCCGACGTCGACCAGAAGCGTCGCCCCCTCGGAGGCAAGCTGCTCGTCGAAGGTCATGAAGTTATACAGCGACAGCGGGGCCATCTGGACCGCATTGACCTCCAGCTCGACCTCGCCGAAGTGGCGCAGGTTCTCGGCCACGTCCAGCCGCTTCATCGCGAAGATGCCGACCTCCACGTCCGGGCTGTCGGGGTCTTCGAAGGTCTGCCACCGCCAGACCACGTCTTCCATGGGGAAGGGGATCTGCTGCTCGGCTTCGAAGCGGACGATGTCGGGAATCTTCTTGGTCTCGACGGGGGGAAGCTTGACGAAGCGAGAGAAGCTGTTCTGGCCCGGGACCGAGACGGCCACCTCGCAGCCGTCCAGACTGTTGCGGGCCAGGAATTGCTCAAGCGCGTTGCGGATCAACTGGTCCTTGTCGCCCTCGGCCTGGGAGAGGATCTTGGGGTGTTCGATGATGTCGAACGCTTCGACGCGAACTTCTCCGTTTACGTTCCGGAGTTTCAGTGCCTTGAGGGCACATTGTCCGATGTCGATGCCCCATACCGATTTTGGTGCAGCCATAACGACTCCTTGGCTTGGGCATCCGGCAGTTCACCGGGTGCGTACTTCGGTCAACCCAAAGGTCCGATGTATTGTGAGGGCAACCTGCGCGGTGCACAAAACGCCACGAGGGCTACCCGGTACGGCCGAACGTGCGGTATACTACCGTTTTTGCCGGGGCGCAGCAACGCCCAGCACGAACAATCTTCGGTCTCCGGCGGAACCCCCGCCGAAACGCCCGGTTCAATAATGCTTAGGTTCACACTTACTGCCCTCGGATGCAAGGTTAACCAGTACGAGTCCGAGGCCATCGCACACACCCTGGAACGCGGCGGACTCACCCGCGCCGATTCCGAGGCGCCCGCCGACCTGGTCGTCGTCAATTCCTGCTGCGTCACCACGCCGGCCATGCGGAAAACACGCCAGGCAATCCGGCGAAACGTCCGCGCCGCCTCGACCCATGGCTCCATGCCGGCCGTCCTGGTCGCCGGGTGCTACAGCGACTACGACGCGCAGCGACTGCTGTCGGTGCTGGAGGAACTGGGCGTGCCGCCGGGCAGGCGGTTCGTGATCGGGCACCACGGCGATCTCGCCAGGTGCCTCGGCGACCTGCTGGCTTCTCTACGTGCCGAAGGCAGCCAACCTCGCCAAACTCTGCCAGAGACGGCCGACCGGGTCGACGCTGGAAGGGATGATGGACGGATGATGGCAATCAGCGGAAACTCCGCTGGCCTGGGCTCCGAACCGTCAGCGTCTCCGCATTCCATTAGAGCAAACCGTGCTGCCGCGGTCAAGCGGAACGCCCCCGGGACAAACCGCCTGGAAGGCATCGAACGCTTCGAGGGACACCAGCGGGCGTTCGTGAAAATCCAGGACGGCTGCGACGCATTCTGTACCTACTGCGTGGTGTGCTACAACCGCCCGGTGGTGCGGTCGCGCCCGTCCGGAGACATCCTCGACGAATGCCGCCGCCTCATCGACGCCGGGCACCGCGAAATCGTCCTCTGCGGGGTCTTCCTGGGCGCCTACGGCCGACCCACCGCCATCCGCCGCAAGTGGGACAGCACCCCCGACGCCCTTGCGGACCTGCTGCAGACCGTGGGCGAACTGCCCGGGCTGTGGCGGGTTCGCCTGAGCAGCCTCGAACCCGGCGACGTCACCGACTGCCTCCTGCAGGTCTACCGCGGCATGCCGGCCGTCGCTCCGCACCTGCACCTGCCGCTGCAGTCGGGCTCCGACCGCATCCTGCGGCGGATGAACCGCCAGTACACCGCACGCCAGTACGTGGACACGGTTGCCCGCCTCCGCGACACGCTGAACCGCCCGGCCATCACCGCCGACGTGATCGCGGGCTTCCCTTCGGAAACCGAGGAGGACTTCGCCCGCACCCTGGAGGTGGTCAGCGAATGCGGGCTCAGCAAGGTGCATGCGTTCCCGTTCAGTGCCCTGGAAGGCACGGCCGCGTGGACCTACCGCCACGAAGCACCCGCCCCGCCGGTGACCCGCGAGCGGATAAACCGGCTGGCGGAAATCGAGGGCGAGATGGCGTCGGCCTATCGCCGGCAGTTAGTGGGCGACACGCTGGAAGGACTGGTGGAAACCACCTGCCCCGCCCCCGGCCGACGGGTGGCGATGACCGACCGCTACCTGACCGTGAACTTCCCCGACCCTGCCGATACCGCCCGCCCCGGGGAGGTGAGGACCTTCCGCATCACGGCCGCCACCGACACGGGATTGGAGGGCGAAACCTGCTGAGGGTTCGAAGGTCCGGTGCGGGACACCACCATGCCGGCTCGGGGGGCGTATGAATCGCGAGCGAAACCGGGGAGAGCCACCCCTCGCTGCTGGGTGCCCGGATTGGTCTTCCGCCACGGCGTCGCCTTGGCGTTCAGCACTGTTGGCATGGCGAAAAGACGCTGAACGGCAAGCCCGGATTCTCCATATCCCACAACCGGATCGAAGGCGATC
>JBKHHV010000249.1:0-5779 GCA_046539005.1 Phycisphaerae bacterium | reverse complement strand
GATCGCCGCCAGGCGCATTGTCCAGTAGTTGCCGATGCGGACGCGCATCTCGATGTCGGAGACGGGCGCCTTGACACCCACGGCCGCGCGGCCGGGCGCCGAAAGCACCGCCATCGAAGCCACCAACAGCACGAAGCCAAGCGGGTTTGCATAACGAACCATAGGGTGGATCCTTGTAAAGCAGTCGAACGGACACCCTTACTTAAACCAGTCCCGGCGCCAAAGTTCCCCGTGTTCCGGGCGGAGCCGACCATGCGACGAGAAGAGTTCCTGACGGTGATGGGTGCCCTGCTGCTTGTTGCCGCCACCGCGACGGCCGGGCAGTCCGAAAACCTGGCCGAGGTGAAGACATCGACCTTCCTGGGCGGCAAGGGCACCGAGTGGTTCACGGGGGCGGCGTTCCCCGGCGACGACAGCATCGTGGTGGTAGGTGTATCGCTGGACCCGGACCTGACACTCCGCGGGGTCACGGCGAAGGTTCTGGGCACCGACGCCCCGGCCCGCAAGGCCCCCGCCGAGTTCCGCCGCCTGGCACTGTCCGACACCGGCAAGATCGACAGCCCGGACGCCGACGACCTGCCCACCAGCCTCGACGGCGGGCTGGACAGCGACCTGACCCTCAAGCCCAAACCCAGCAAGGAGCAGATCGAGAAGCGCCAGGCCGCCGCCCGCAAACGCCTCGAGAGCGTGCCGCGCACGTTCCGCTTCGCCGTCGGCCGAAGTGTAGAAAAACAGGACGTTTACGCTCGCCTGGTGGGCAACGAGCCCTCGGCGACCGGGTTTGTCGCCCGTTTCGATGGCGACCTGGGCAAGGTCCGCTCGCTGCACCGCCTGCCCCGCGCCGCCGGAACCATCCATAGCGTGGTCATGGGCAAAGACGGGGCGGTCTACATCGCCGGGGCCGCCACCGACCGCATCGGCCTGCTGTGCGACGACCGTCGGACCGAGTCGATCGAGCAGATTCCCGCCCCGGGCGAAGACCCCTTCCCGTTCGGGCACGTGTACGTCGCCCGCCTGTCAAAGGACCTGTCGAAGGTGCTGTGGGTTCGCGACCTCAAGGCCTGGAGCTACGCACCGAAACTCACCGCCCTGGACAACGGCAACGTCGCCATGCTGGGACCGGGTTATCTGGTCTATGACCCATCGGGCAAGCTGGTGGGGGCCAACTACATCAAGCGCAAGCGCGTGGTCAGCGGGTCGGCCGTCTGCCCGGTGACCGGCCGCTATACCCGCGTGGGCGACTGGATGAGCCCCACCGGTCGCGAGCCGTACCGCTGCCCGCGCCTGCTGGTGCTGCGACCCGACGGAAGTATCTACAAGTACCTGCTGGGGTGGCGCGGGCCGTTCTTCGCGCCCAAGCACTTCCACCTCGTGGCCGACTCGGCCGTGCGACGGAGCGTCTTCGACAGCAAGGGAAACCTGTATTATTCCACCTGGAGCCACGGCGGGAACAACTGCATGGGACGTCGCCCTTACGACCCCTACACCCGCATCCCCAACGCGATGAACACGGTCGGAAGCAGCACCTACTGTTTCGTGGTGAAGTTGGACCCCCAGCAGAACGTGCTGACCTCCACGCTGTGGACCAGCGCCGGGAATATCCAGACGCTGGACGTGGCGTGCGATCAGTCGGTCGTCTGGGCCGGGCGGGGCAACGTGACGCCCAACCTGCCCAACTCGCTCCGCAAGAGCCGGGGCAACCTGCTGGTGGTCACCGAGCCGAACCTGGGGACCTACCGCTTCATCTCATCCATGCCGGCCGTGGGAACGCGCGTGGCCCTGGGCGGCTGCAGCGAGCGCATCAACGAGTGGGCATTCGCCAGCGGGAAGGTCAACGGCAGGCCGATGCTGCTGTGCCTCTCCGGGGCCGTCGCCGAGGAGACCTCGCACGAGGGCACCACCACCCCCCCGCTCGAGAGCCCTGTGCAGAAGAGTTTCGGCGGCGGATTGATGGATGGCTTCGCCGTGCTGATGGACCTGACCCCGAAAACCGAACTGGCGTACAAGCCCCCGGTGCCGGAGCGCAAACCCCGGCCGTTCAAGCCCTACGACGGGCCACGACGACTGTGGCCCACCGAGGGGCAGACCTGGAAAATCGGCACCGAGGACTGCGTGACCGTGACGGTGACCTTCCGCGACGCCAACGACGAGATGTGGCCGAGCTTCTTCATGGGGCGCGGCGTCGCCGGCGGAACCTTCACCTACGGCACCAAGGAGGCCGACGCGAACTTCACGCTGGACTGCCCCACCCTCCTGCAGCAGCCTGGCCTGCAGCATCAGCGCGTGCTGGGGCAACTGGTCGGTGCGCCGCAGAAGATGCCCGACGGGGTCGACCCCAACGCCCGCGTGCCGAAAATGAAGCTGCACGTTACCGGCATGTCGGCGTGGGAAGAAACCGGCCGAAAGTACGGCAACCAGGAATTCCCGGTCGGTAAATGCACTGTTTCCGGAACGCTGGAGTTCAACGGCAGGCAGATCCCGTTCAAGGATGCACCGTGCAGGGCGTCGTTTTCCTACCCGTATAAGGAGAAGAACCTCAAATACCCCGCCCCGACCGCGGCCCTGCCGTCGATGGACTTCACCATGCCCGGCAAGGCTTTGGGGCTGGAAGGGCCACTGGCGAAGCAGAACATCCGCGTGCACGTGGCGTGGGAGGCGATCTCGCAAGTGAAGCCGGAGAAGATCGAGGACTCTCTGGGCCCGCCCCCCAAGCTCAAGGACGCCAACCGGGTCCCCTCCATCGAGGACGCCGCGGGGATCTGACGCCGCCACCCGGGCTCTGCAAACCCCGCCGGCCGTTGCCCCCGGGCTGATGGCCGGCTAGAATTCATCCCGGCACGGGCAGGTTGCCCGGCCGCCAGCAAAACCATGCGGGAGCCGGGATGAAGACCAAGGGACAGATCGAGGCCGAGATCAGCGAAGCGTTGATCAAGTTCGAGCGCGAATACATGGGTCGCGGTCCGGAGGAAACCCGCAGCTACCTCCTGGGGGACATGGTGCTGGTTCGCCTGCGAGGGGTGCTGACCCCCGCCGAGAAGCAACTGGCCGAGTCGTCGGGCTTCGTCGAGGGCGGGCGCCTGGTCAAGCAGGTACGGATGCAACTGCTGGAAAAGGCCCGGTCGCTGCTGGAAGCACTGGTGCAGGACGTCACCGGCCGACGCGTCATTAGCCTGCACACTGACATCAGTACGAAAACCGGCGAGCGGATCATCGCTTGGACGCTGGACGGACAGGTGAACTGCCGGGTCGGAAACGGGCGGTCTTCCTGAGCGGGCAAGCGGCAACCCACGCGCTTTTCTTGACATTTGTGCGGCATTTCCCTATACTGCTTGCGATACAAGCAGCGATCAGGCAGATTGACGGGGGGTCCCCATCCGGGCGACCCGCCGGAGAATAGGCCGGCAGACGGCTGTCGTATGGACGGTTGTGGTCGGCTTTTTGTGTGCCATCGCCGAAGGGCGAATGCATCGAATGGGCCCCTCGCGGGCCCGGCGAGGCATCCGCCTGACCGGGCGCAACCCGGAGTCGCCTGCCTGCAGCGGACCGAGGCAATGCCCTGCCCGCTGCGGCCGGTCGAATCCGGGCGACCGCCTGCCTTCCTTTGTGCTCCCGTCGAACAGAATCGTCCGGGAGCAGAGTGTCCCCTTAGAACCCCCTGAGAAAGGAACCATGAACATAGACCAGTTTCTGACAAACGCGTATCTGCCCCGGAATGTCGCAGACATGCTTCGCAATGCCCCTTCGGTGACGGTGGCACGCGGGGTCGAAGATCTCGAGGACATCGCATGCGGCCAAGCGGGCACCGACTCCACCACCGTCTCCTACGACCTGCCCGACGGCAGGCACGTGGACGAGGTGGACGTGGTGCGTCTCCGCAACGGCGTGGGCGCCAACTACCGCGAGGCCTACATGCGCCGGCGCGACCCCAACTGCATGGTCGTCGCCGACACCAAACCCTCCGACAAGCCGCGCTTCGTCGATCGCTACGGATACGACTTCCAGCAGCTCAAGCAGGAGACCTTCGACTGGCTCAAGGAGCAGGACCTGGCGGTGTTCGCCTTCGAGATGGGTCAGCCCGGGCTGGGTGGCGACGCGATGGCGGTCTGCCCGGTCAACGCCGGCTTCTTCGCCTTCGGGCTGGGCCTGCTGCAGGGCGCTGTGGATATCGATGCCCTCCAGCGGCGGTTCGAGCCGTCAACGATCATCTACGTCGCCCCGCCCTTCCGGCACACTCACTTCGACGGCAAGCAGGTGGTGGTGCACGAGCGGTCCGATATGCACGAAATCTTCTCCTACAACCTCTACCCCGGCCCCAGCGCCAAAAAGGGCGTCTACGGCGCCCTGATCGAACTGGGCGAGCAGGAAGGCTGGGTCACCGCCCACTGCTCGACCGTGCGGGTCATGACGCCCTACGACAACCTGGTCACCTTCATGCACGAAGGCGCCAGCGGCGGCGGCAAGAGCGAGATGCTCCAGCAGCCCCACCGTCTGCCCGACGGCCGACTGCTGATGGGACACAACATCGTCACCGACGAGAAGCGCTACCTGGAGATTCCGCGTACCTGCGACCTGTTCCCGGTGTGCGACGACATGGCACTGTGTCACCCGTCGCTGCAGAAGCCCAACGGGAAGTTGGCGGTCACCGACGCCGAGAGCGGCTGGTTCGTGCGGGTCAACCACATCGGCGAGTACGGCACCGACCCGGACCTGGAGCACCTGACGGTCCACCCCGGCCGGTCACTGCTGTTCCTGAACGTCCGGGCCGTGCCGGGCGGAACCGGGCTCATCTGGGACCACGTCGAGGACGAGCCGGGCACCCCCTGCCCCAACCCGCGCGTGGTGGTTCCGCGAGACGTCGTGCCCGGCGTGGTCAAGGGCGACGTGCAGGTAGACATCCGCTCCTTCGGCGTGCGGACCCCTCCCTGCACGCGGGAAAAGCCCAGCTACGGCATCCTGGGGATGATGCACATCCTGCCCCCGGCGCTGGCGTGGCTATGGCGGCTGGTGGCCCCGCGCGGGCACGCCAACCCCAGCATCGTCGATACCGGCGGCATGACCAGCGAGGGCGTCGGCAGCTACTGGCCGTTCACCATCGGCCGAAAGGTCGCCCAGGCGAACCTGCTGCTGCGGCAGTTCAAGGCCGCCCCCGCCACGAGGTACGTGCTGACCCCCAACCAGCACATCGGCGCGTGGAAGACCAGCTTCATGCCCCAGTGGCTCATCCGCGACTATCTCGCCCGCCGCGGGATGGCGCCGTTCCAGTCCGATTACCTGGTTCCCTCGCGCTGCCCGCTGCTGGGCTACGCCCTGCAGAACATGCGAATCGAGGGCACCTCGATCCACCACTGGTTCCTGGAAGTCGACACGCAGCCGGAAGTCGGCCCCGAAACCTTCGACAAGGGCGCAGAAATCCTGCGGGACTTCTTCCATCGCGAGTTGAAAAAGTTCCTCCAGCCGGAGCTGGATCCGGAAGGCCGCGAGATCATCGAATGCTGCCTCTCCGGCGGCGCGGTGGAGGAATACGGCCGTTTCATGCCCGGCATGGACACCAGGGAAGGCTGCTTCCGCCAGGTGGTGCAGGTCTCGTAACCGCAGCGAATTGGTATAGGGAGCCTCCGTGTGCGAAAGGCTGTGTTCCTGGACCGGGACGGGACGATCATCGAAGACCGCGGGCACGTGCGCGACCGGTCGCAGGTGGTGTTCCTGCCCGGTGCGTTCGACGCCCTGCGGCGCCTGCAGGAAGACTTCCTGCTGCTGATCGTCACCAACCAGTCGGGCG
>JBKHHV010000023.1:0-19935 GCA_046539005.1 Phycisphaerae bacterium | reverse complement strand
TCGCCGGCGCATTGGCCGACGTGACGTTCCGAACCCCCTCCGGACCGGTGTTGAGCAATGTAGACGCCGAAGCCCACACCGATTCCGACAGTATCAAGAAGAAGCTGCTGGCCCAGTTGGTCTCGCCGGTTCGCTGGCAGCAGTGCATGGAGAAGTTGCTTGAAAACGGGGTGGAGACATTCTACGAAATCGGGCCGGGCCGCGTATTGGCCGGGCTCATGCGTCGCATTCAGCGACGGGCGGACTTCACGTCCGTCAATTCCGCCGGCGCCCTGGAGAAGCTGCAGGGCTGAGCGGACTTACACGAAGAACTGCAAGTTGCGAGGAGCACACAAGGATGGCTGAAAACGGCAAGGTTGCGATCGTCACCGGCGGTGCCCGGGGCATCGGCCGGGATATCGTCCGGGAACTGCTGGACGCGGGCATGACGGTGGTAGCGGTGGACCTCAACGCCGACGCCCTCAACGAACTGCCCGAGGCGCTGGGCAACCCGGGCGAGAAGCTGCAGACCCGGACGCTGGACGTGACCGACGGCGAGAAGATGACCGAGATGGTCGACGAGGTCGCCGAGACGCTCGGGAGCGTGGACGTGCTGGTCAACAACGCCGGCATCACTCGCGACGGGCTGCTGATGCGGATGAGCGACGACGACTGGGATCTGGTGATCAAGGTCAACCTCACCAGCGCGTTTATCGGCACGCGGGCGGTCTCCAAACACATGGTCCGTCAGCGCGGCGGCTCGATCATCAACATGGCCAGCTACTCCGGCATCGAGGGCAACCGCGGGCAGGCGAACTACTCGGCCTCCAAGGCCGGGATGATCGGGCTGACCAAGACCACCGCCAAGGAACTGGCCGGCAAGAAGATCCGCGCCAACGCGGTGGCTCCCGGGTTCATCCAGACGCCGATGACCGACGTGCTGCCCCAGCAGGCCAAGGACATGGCACTGCAGCAGATCCCGATGAAACGTTTCGGACAGCCTTCGGACATCGCCAAGGCGGTGCGTTTCCTGGCCGGGGACGACTCGACGTACATTACCGGACAGGTGTTGAGCGTAGACGGCGGGATGCACACGTAAACACCCCGCCCGAACCCCCCCATCGCGGGGGCAGATGACCCCGGTGGAGGGGTACATCGGAAATTAAGGTTGGTGTTGCATGGGCCGGCAGGTGACAGTATAGTACCGCGACCTGCAAACGCAGCACAAGACAACAGGACTGAACACTGACTCAGGGAGGTCACACAAGTGCCCGAGGATATCCAAGAGAAGGTCATTGAGATCGTGTCCGAGCAGATGGGCGTCGACAAGAGCGAAATCACTCGCGAGACGTCTTTCGTCAACGACCTGAACGCCGACTCGCTGGACACCGTCGAACTCGTCATGGAGTTCGAGGATGAGTTCGAGTTGAGCATCCCCGACGAGGAAGCGGAGAAGATCCAGACCGTCGGCCAGGCGATCGACTACATCAAAGAGCACGCCAACAAGGCGTAAGTCTCCAGCGAAGGAAGTTACTACATGGCTGATTGCCGCGTGGTAATCACAGGCCTCGGGACGGTCAACCCCCTCGGCCACAACGTCGCGGAGACCTGGGACGCCCTGCTTGAGGGCAAGTCCGGGATTGCGCGAATCGCCCGTTTCGACCCCTCTCAGTTCACCTCCCAGATCGGTGGCGAGGTCAAGAACTGGGATACGGTTCGGTCGGAACTGGTCGATCCCCGGGAGGCGAAGCGGATGGACCGCTTCAGCCAGTTTGCCGTTCAGTCGGCCATCGAGGCCGTCGAGGACGCCGGGCTGGATTTCTCCCAGGAGAACGTCGACCGCTGCGGTGTGGTGATCGGGACCGGGATCGGCGGGCTGGAAGAACTCGAAACCCAGCACGAGAAGATGATGGAGAAGGGTCCCAAGCGGGTCAGTCCCTTCACCGTCCCCAAGCTCATGGGCAACGCCGCGGCCGGCAACGTCTCCCTGGTGGGGGGCCTGCGTGGTCCCAACCACTCGGTAGCCACCGCGTGTGCGTCGGCCTCGACCGCCATCGGAGAAACGCTGCGTATTCTCCAGCGGGGCGAGGTGGACGTGATGATCACCGGCGGCTCGGAGGCGGCGTTGACGAGGATCGGGCTGGCGAGCTTCTGTGCCCTCAAGGGTCTCAGCACCCGCAACGACGACCCCGAGCACGCCTCACGCCCGTTCGACAAGGGACGCGACGGCTTCCTGCTCTCGGAGGGTGCCGGCGTGATCGTGCTGGAAACGCTCGAACACGCCCAGGCCCGCGGTGCGAAGATCTACGCCGAACTGATCGGCTACGGGGCGAGTGCGGACGGATACCATATCACCGCTCCCGACCCCGAAGGCAAAGGCGCCGCCCTGGCGATGCGGAAGGCATTGGCCGACGCCGGCCTCGATACCACCGACGTCGGTTACATCAACATGCACGGTACGAGCACCGAACTGGGCGACATTGCCGAGACCATCGCCATCAAGAAGGTCTACGGCGATTACGCCACCAATGGGCTGATCTGCTCGTCCACCAAGAGCATGACCGGGCACCTGCTGGGTGCCTCGGGCGGCGTGGAACTGATCGCCTGCCTCAAGGCGATGGAAAACAACATTATCCCGGCCACACAGAACATCGACGACCCCGACCCGCAGTGCGACCTGGACTACGTGCCCAATACGCCCCGCGAGGCGAAGGTGGACACGATGATGAGCAACAGCTTCGGATTCGGCGGGCACAACGCGTGCCTGGTGGTCCGAAGAATGGCATAAGCCAACGACGCACCCGGAAAACGCCGCGAGCCCACCGGCTTGCGGCGTTTTTCAATTCCATGGCAGTAAGCGATAAGCAATAAGCAATAAGCGATAAGCAATAAGCGATAAGCAATAAGCGATAGGCGATAAGCGGTAAGCGACAGGCGGCAGCCACCGATGGGGCAGTCGCCTCGGGGGGCGGGGGGGCTGAGAACGGAGTCTACTCGCCGGTCAGAAGCTCCTTCGCCAGCGCCTTCGCCTCGCGCCGGGTGGAGATGTCCTCGTTCAACTGCGCCTCCCGCACAGCCCGCAGGATGCGCCCCATCGTCGGCCCTTCCCGGGCGCCCATCTTCATCAGATCCCCTCCGCTCAGCAAAGGCCACGGGTCCACGCTTCGGGGCGGAATGCTCCACACCCGGCGCCACAGTTCCTGGCTCGCCTCGGCCGAGCCCCCACCCCGCATCTCGCGCGACCACATCAGCGGTTCCAGGCGGCTGCAGTGCTCGCACCCGCGGAGGCGCTTGAGGTCGGCCAGCGACAGCTTGCCGAGCCGTCGCCAGTCATCACTGTGGCGTGCCAGCCATCGCAGCCCCTCGCGGAAGTCGTTGGACGCCCCCCACCGCCGCGTGATCTTCGCGATCGTCTTGCCCGGCAGGTCGCACAGCAGCGCCGCGAGGGTCAGCATTACGTCACCGCGTTCGCCCACGTCGCCCGCCCGGGCGAGCCCGGCGTCCCAAAGCGGCTGCCCGTCGGTAAACAACTCCGGCAGGATGTGCCTTGCCAAGCCCAGCTTGCCCAGCAACGCCAGCGCCTCCGGGCCGCTGGGCAACGCGAGCATTTTGCTCAATTCGTCGAAAATCCGCTCGCCGCTGATGGCGGTAATGCGGGGCGCCAGTTCGCCGATCGCCTCGGCCGCGGCGGGGTCCAGGTAAAAGTCCAGGCGCACGGTGAACCGTACCGCCCGCATCATTCGCAGGTAGTCCTCGCCGAAGCGGTCATGCGGCTCGCCGATGGTCCGCACCACGCCGGCCGCGATGTCCTCCTGACCGCCGACGTAGTCGATCACCTGCTCTTCGATCGGGTCGTAGAACATCCCGTTGATCGTGAAGTCCCGCCGCAGGGCATCTTCCCGAGGACAGGAGAACTCCACTCCGCCGGGACGTCGGCCGTCCACGTACGCCAGGTCCGAGCGGAAGGTCGCCACCTCCACCTGCTGGCGCCCGCGGAGTACCACGGCCACGCCGAACTTCGCCCCCACCAGCAGTACCCGGCGGAACAGGCGCTTGACGTCCTCGGGGGTGGCGTCGGTGGCGACGTCGTAGTCGCTGCTGGGTCTGCCCAGCAGCATGTCGCGCACGCACCCGCCGGCGAAGAGGGCCTGGTAGCCTGCCTCGCGCAACGTCCGCACCACCCACAGGGCGGCCGATCTGGAAGAAGTCGCGGCCATGCCGATTGTTATATCACGCCCGTCGCGGAGACAACAGGTTGCTCTCGGCCGGGCCTTGCCTTGCGAGACTCTAATCGCGGTCCTATAGTAACTGCCACACGAGACACCGAGGCAAATCGCCGCATTCGGCGGCAAGGAGAGACGCATCATGGCCAAGCAAATCAACGTCGGGCTTATCGGACAGGCCTTCATGGGACGCACGCATTCCAACGCGTGGAGTCAGGTCAACAAGTTCTTCGACCTGCCGCTGAAGGCGAACCTGCACACCATCTCCGCGAAAAACGCCGACACGCTGCCGGACTTCGCCCGGAACTGGGGTTGGGCCAACCACACCACCCGCTGGAAGAGCATGGTCACCAGCGACGAGATCGACCTTGTCGACGTCGGCACGCCCAACCACCTGCACAAGCCCATGGCCATCGCCGCCCTCGAGGCCGGCAAGCACGTCGCCTGCGAGAAGCCCCTCGCCGGCACGCTCGACGACGCCCGCGAGATGGTCAAGGCCGCGCGCAAAGCCGCCAAAAAGGGCGCCCAGACCTTCGTGTGGTACAACTACCGGCGCTGCCCGGCCGTGGCGCTGGCCCAGGAGATGGTCAAGGCCGGCAAGATCGGTGAGATCCTCCACGTGCGGGGCTACTACCTGCAGGACTGGGCCGACCCGAGCGTTCCGCTGGCGTGGCGCTTCCAGAAGAAGTACGCCGGCAGCGGCGCCCACGGCGACCTCAACGCCCACATCATCGACATGACCCGCTTCGTCACCGGACAGGAGATCACCGAAATCTCCGGTGCGATCGCCGAGACGTTCATCAAGGAACGCCCGAAGATGTCCGGGTCGGCCGCGGGGGGAATTGCCGGGGGGCTCAAGAAGGGCAAGAAGAAGGGGCGTGTCAGCGTGGACGACTGCGTGCTGTTCCTGGCGCGGTTCGAGGGCGGGGCGGTGGCGAAGTTCGAGGCGGCCCGCCAGGCGACCGGGCACCAGAACTACAACGGGTTCGAGATCAACGGTACGAAGGGGTCGATCCAGTTCAACTTCGAGCGGATGAACGAACTGGAGTACTACGACGCGACCGCCTCGCGGGCGACGCAGGGCTGGACGACGATCATGTGTACCCACGCCCCGGACCACCCCTACGTGGAGGCCTGGTGGCCGGACGCCCATATCATCGGCTACGAACACGGTTTCACGAACCAGGCGTCCGACATCCTGCGGATGCTGGCGGGCAAGAAGCCCATCGTCCCCATGCCGGACTTCGAGGACGCCTACCAGACCCAGCGGGTTCTGGAGGCCAGCCTGATCTCCGCCAGGGAGAAGTGCGCGGTCAAGATGTCCCAGGTGAAGTAGGTGACCAGTCGCCGGGAAGTCTGATGCCGAAGCTCGTAAGGCGGTCAACTGCTGAAGCTTGAAGCAGTTGTCGGCACATTGCCCGTGCGCCGCAAGGAAGCATTTCCCCCGCCCCCGCACGATCGACGGGTGTTCCGGCGGGGAGTGGTTATGAACGTCGGGTCGAAGAGGGAGACCGAAACCGAGAGGTTCAATCGGCCGGGCGAGCGAGCAGGTGCGCAGCAAAACGGCCCCGCGGTTGGCGGAGCCGAATGGGCCCTACTGGACTTGAACCAGTGACCTCCTGCGTGTCATGCAGGCACTCTAGCCAGCTGAGCTAAGGGCCCGTGTCGCCGGGCAGCCCGGCGAGACGAAACACTATAGCCCCGGGGAGCGTTGGTGTCAACCCGCCGGCGGATCAGATTTTCTCGCGGTCGGAAGGCAGTTGTTCCGATGGATTTAGCGGAGGCCCGGCGGGCGGCCAAGGGGAGCGGTGCGGGTTGAGAACGTCGCCCAGCCCCCATAGAATACGCCCGGGTGCAGTAACGGAACCGGCACCCGATTTCCGCAGTCAGGAAAGGATGCTATGTCCAAATCGAGATTGTCGCTGGATCATCCCTCTGTCGCCTTTGTCGGAAGTTACCTGCCGCGCCGCTGCGGGATCGCCACTTTCACCCACGACCTCTGCGAGGCCGTTGCCCTGCAGGCGTCCAGCAAGTCGGACGTGTTCGCCGTGGCGATCAACGATCAGGTGGAGGGCTATCCCTACGACAGCCGCGTCCGCTTCGAGGTCCGCCAGAACGTCCAGGCCGATTACCGCCTCTGCGCCGAGTTCCTCAACATCCGGCAGATCTCGGCCGTCTGTGTGCAGCACGAGTTCGGCATTTACGGCGGCACGTGTGGCTCGCACCTGTTGGGCATGCTGCGTCGCCTGCGTCGGCCTGTGGTGGCCACGCTGCATACCGTCCTGCAGAACCCCAACGACCAGCAGCGGATCGTCATGAACGAAATCGGCAAGGTCGCCGACCGCCTGGTGGTGATGAGCGAAGTGGCCCACGGAATGCTGAACGACGTCTTCGACGTCCCCTCCGAGAAGATCGTGACCATTCCCCACGGGATCCCGGACGTTCCGTTCGTGGACCCCAACTACTTCAAGGACCAGTTCGGCGTGGAAGGCCGCCGCGTCATGCTGACCTTCGGGCTGCTGAGCCCCGGCAAGGGCATCGAATACGCCATCGACGCGCTGCCGGAGGTGGTCAAGAAGTACCCCGACCTGGTCTACATCGTGCTGGGGGCGACCCACCCCCACGTCAAACGCGAAAGCGGCGAGGAATACCGCAACAGTCTCGCACGCCGCGTGGACGAACTGGGACTCACCGAGAACGTCATCTTCATCAACCGCTTCGTGTCGCTGCAGGAACTCACCGAGTATCTCGGGGCGGCCGACATTTACGTCACGCCGTACCTCAACGAGGCACAGATTACCTCCGGTACGCTCGCCTATGCGATGGGCACCGGCAAGGCGACGATCTCCACGCCCTACTGGCACGCCAAGGAGATGCTCGACGAAGGACGCGGCATCCTCGTGCCGTTCCGCGACTCGGAGACCATCGCCGAGAATGTCATCAACCTGCTGGAGAACGAGACCGAACGTCACGGCCTCCGCAAGCGGGCTTACCAGTACTGCCGCCAGATGACCTGGAAGCGCGTCGCCCAGGACTACCTCGACACCTTCGCCGAGGCGAGGGAGTCGTGGATCGAGCGGCGACACTCCGGGACGCTGTCGGTGGTCGTGCCGGCCACGAAGATCACCAAGGAGTCCGACGAACTTCCGGAGATCGACACGCGCCACCTGCACGTACTCACCGACGACACCGGCATCTTCCAGCACTGCAAGTACTCCACGCCCAACCGGAATCACGGTTACTGCACCGACGACAACGCACGGGCCCTGATCGCCGCGTCGATGATCTGGGACCAGAACCATGACCCGTCGATGCTCGGGATGATCCACACCTACCTGTCGTTCCTTCACCACGCCCTCGATGAGAAGACCGGTCGATTCCGCAACTTCATGGACTACAACCGCGAATGGGCGGAGAATATCGGCAGCGAAGACTCCCACGGCCGCGCGCTGTGGGGGCTGGGCATGGGCGTGGCACTGTGCCCGCACGAAAGCATGATCGCCTTGGCGACCGAGCTGTTTACCCGGGCCCTTCCGGCGGCGGAGCGTTTTGTCTCGCCGCGGGCGTGGGCGTTTACGGTGGTGGGCATCCACGCCTACCTGCGGCGGTTCGGGGGCGACAGCGAGGTCCGCCGCCACCGCAAGGTGCTCAGCGAGAAGATTTTCGACCTGTTCGCGAACCACATGGACGACGAATGGCCATGGTGCGAGGACACCGTAACCTACGCCAACGCCAAGCTGCCGCACGTTCTGATGATGAGCGGCAAGTGGATGGGCCGGGGCGACATGATCGACGTCGGAAAGCGGGCCCTGCAATGGTTGCTGGACGTGCAGACCAACGAAGACGGAATGCTGTCGATCATCGGCTCCAACGGCTGGATGACCCGCGGGGGCGAGAAGGCGGCGTTCGACCAGCAAGCGATCGAGGCCCACGCCTTGGTCGATGCCTGCATCGAGGCCTACCATGTAACGCGGGAGGAACACTGGATCGACGAGGCTCGCAAGGCGTTCCTGTGGTTCTTGGGCGACAACGACCTGCGGACGCCGCTGTACGACTTCACCACCGGAGGCTGTCGCGACGGGCTGCACGCCGACCGCGTCAACGAGAACCAGGGCGCCGAGAGTACGCTCGCCTGGCTGATGAGCGTGCTGCAGATGCACGAGCTGCAGATGGAGCAGACCCTCGGCGACGTGCCGACCGACAAGGAAACCGAACAGCGTCCCGTCGCCGAGCCGATCCGGCCTTCCGGACCGGTTGTGGGTGCCAAGGGCAAGGTCACCAAGACCGAGAAGCCCAACAAGACCCACCCGGCCGAGGTCGCCCGCGACAAGAAGTAACGCGCCCTAACCCGACACCAGAACGAGGATCCGATGGCCCAGCCGATCGTCATGATCAGTAGTTACCCGCCGCGCCTGTGCGGCATAGGCACCTTCTGCGAGGAGGCGAGGGAGTTCGTCCAGAGCCACAACACCGACCGGGACGTGCTGGTCATCAGCCATACCGACGGGGAAGGTGAGGGCGTGCTGCCGCTGATCGACATCTCCCAGCGCGACTGGTGGCGCCCGGTGGCCGACAAGATCCGTGAACTTGATCCCTACGCCGTGCACATCGAGCACGAGTACGGGCTGTACGAGTACTGCGACGAACGCGGACAGGGCGACGGCAACGAGGGCTTCCTGGACCTGCTGGATGCCCTCAGTGAGGTGCCGACCATCGTCGAGCCCCACACCGTGCACGGGCGACTGACCGAATTCGAGGCCGACTTCATCTTCAAGATGTGCCGCCGGGCCGACGTGGTGCTCTTCAAGTGCCATTACCAGAAGTGGCGTCTGGACTGGACGTTCTCCGGCAAGGGTTGGCCGACGCCGCGGAACATCATGGTCGTGCCGCACGGCGCCCGCGACGATCGCCGCTACTCACTGGCCGAGGTGGTCCGCCTGCGCGAGGAACTGGGCATCGGGCCCGAGGATGCCCCCCAACTGTCCAGCCACCTGGTGGGGCTTATCGGCTGGATCCAGTCCAACAAGCGGTGGGACATCCTTACCAGCATGTGGGAGGAAATCGCCGACGAGATCCGCCGACGCTCCGGGCAGGACTGGGACCTGCTGGCGGCCGGGACGTGGCGAGACCCCAACCACAAGCAGGACTACGACAAGTATCGCGGAGACGTGGAACTGCTGCAGAACAAGGGGCTCGCCCATTACTACGAGTTCATCCCCCGCGGCGACGTGTACTACAAGATGATGGCGGTCTGCGACTTCATTGTGCTGCCCAGCACCGATGAGACTCAGAGCGGCACGCTGGCACGGATCATCGCGCTGAACAAGCCCTACGTTACGACCGCGCCGATGGAAGGACTCACCGCCCAGACCCTCGAATCCGGCGGGGGTCGGCTGTTCACCAACAAGCAGATGCTCAAGGACGCCGTGGTGGAACTGGCGTGCGACGAACGCGTGCGCATGGAAATGGGCGAGAACCTCAAGCGCTACCTCGACAACGTGGTAAGCTGGAACGTCGTCGCCGAGCAGTACAACGAGGCATATCGGCTGGCGAGGACCGCCACACAAAGCCGGAAACCGGTGCTGCTGCCGCTGGAGTTCTGACAGCCGCACCATCCGGATCAAGGCGGCCGGGAAGGAAACGGGCCGCATGAAACTCGACAAGCATTTCCGCGACGCCGTCGATTACGTGGACTTCTCGGCCATCGAGGCCAGCGCCGACGTGACCTTCTTCCTGGACGACCGGCTTTGCCTCTGCGGATGGAACCAGGCCTACGATCGCTTCGCCATCGAAAACGACGGGGCCGACGTGCTGGTCCGGTTCCCTCTGGGTTTCTCCCTGCCCGAGGTCATCGATCCGTCGATCCGCAGCTTCTACGTCGATGGGTTCCAGCAAGCCGTGCAGACCGCAAGCGTCTTCGGTCACGAATACGAGTGCTCCACGCCGGAGAAGTTCCGTCTGTTCTACCAGACGGCCTACCCGCTGCTGAGGCAGCGTGGACTGGTGGTGACCAATCACCAGCGGCTCGAGGCCTCGTTTGCCCAAGACATGGAACAGCAGTTCGACGCCCGGCACGTTCGCGCGGACGGGTCCATCGTGCAATGCTGCCACTGCCGGAAGATCCAGGACCAGAACCGCCCCGAAAAATGGGACTGGATCCCACAGCTTGTCCGCATTCCCCACCCCGACCGGGAGCAGGGGCTGTGCGCGGCCTGCTTTGAGCATTACTACCCCCAGCCGCTTCAGCCGTGACCGGATCGCAGGCATGGCCGCCCGAGTTCAGCCCCAACGGGCACCTGCCGGTCAGTCGGGTTCTGCCAGCAGTTCCTCGGTGAGGTCGGCCGCCAGGTTCACAAAGGCGGCACACCGTTCGGTGTATTCGCTGCCACGATAGGCCCGGGCTGCCTGGGCCGGGTCGGTCAGGTCCAGTCCGATCAACGTCCGGCAGGCGGTGTCTCCGTGGGCGCGGGTGAACCTCTCCAGCAGTTCGCGCACCAGGGCGTTGGTGTCGGCCTTGGCTTCTTTGTCGCCGCAGACATTGCTGCCGCGGGCGAGCCCGATGGCGATCACTGCTCCTGTCAAGGCCCCGCAGACGCGCCCCGTGCCGGCGATGCCACCGCCCAACGCTTGGGCGGCCCGCGTGGCCGTTTCGGGCTCCAGCCCGCAGTCGGGGCAGAAGGCGGTCAGCACGGCCTGGGCACAGTTACCCCCGTCGCGGAAGGTCTGCTCGGCGAGGCGGGCTTTGCTCATGTCGGTCTCCCTGCAGAGAAACGGGCACCGGGGGTCAACCCCGATGCCCGTTCAATAATGCACTTGTTCCAACGCGCGGGCACGGTTCCGTACCCTCGGACTACTCCTGCTCGAGTGCCGACTTCGGCGGCGTGATGACCTTCAGGTCCAGTTCTGCCAGTTGCCGGTCGTCGACCGGCGAGGGGGCGTCGGTCAGCGGGCAGGCGCCCTTCTGGGTCTTGGGGAAGGCGATCACGTCGCGCAGGCTCGGTCGGCCGGTCATCAGCATGACGATGCGGTCCAGGCCCATCGCCACGCCTCCGTGCGGCGGGGCGCCGTACTTCAGGGCGTCCAGCAGGAAGCTGAACTTCTCCTCGGCCTCCTGCTCGGCGATGCCCAGCAGCGTGAAGACCTTCTTCTGCATCGACAGGTCGTGGATACGGATCGACCCGCCGCCGAGTTCGTGCCCGTTGCACACCAGGTCGTAGGCACGGCTGCGCACCGAGCCGGGGTCCGACTCCAACTTGTCCAGGTCCTCGAACTTCGGGGCCGTGAACGGGTGGTGCAGGCTGTCCCAGCGTTTTTCGTCCTCGTTCCATTCCACGAGGGGGAAGTCGACCACCCAGCACCATGCCATGTCGGCCGGGTCGTAGAGTTCCATGTCCCGCCCGAGTTTCTCGCGAAGTTCGCCGAGCACGCGGTGCACCACGGACAGTTTGTCGGCCATGAAGAACAGGATGTCGCCTTCCTCGGCGCCGGTTCGCTGCTTGAGTTCGGCTTTGACTTCGTCGGAGAGGAACTTGCTGACACCGCCGGCGAATTCGCCGCCTTCCAGCTTGCACCAGGCGAGACCCTTGGCGCCGAACTCGGAGGCATAGGCGGTGTAGGCGTCGATCTCCTTGCGGGTGAACTTCGCCCCGCCCCTGGGGCAGAGGACCTTGACGGCCCCGCCGCTTTCGATGGCGCCGGTGAAGACCTTGAAGTCGGTTCTGGCAACAATGTCGCCCACGTCGCAGAGCAGCATGCCGAACCGCATGTCCGGAGCGTCCAGCCCGTAGCGGTTCATCGCCTCTTCGTAGCTGATCACCGGGACCTCGGCGGGGTACTGCTTCCCGGCGGCGGTGCAGACGGCCGACATCATCGCATCGACCACGCCCATCACGTCCTTCTCGGAGCAGAAGCTCATCTCCAGGTCGATCTGGGTGAACTCCGGCTGTCGGTCGGCCCGCAGGTCCTCGTCGCGGAAGCAGCGGACGATCTGGTAGTAGCGGTCCAGCCCGCCGACCATGAGGATCTGCTTGAAAAGTTGCGGGCTCTGGGGCAGGGCATAGAACTCGCCCTGGTTGACGCGGGAGGGCACCAGGAAGTCGCGGGCACCCTCGGGCGTGGACTTGGTGAGGAACGGCGTCTCGACTTCAACGAATCCGCTGTCGTCCAGCACGTTCCGCATGGCCTGGGCGATTTGGTGACGCAGGCGCAGCGTCTGGGTCATCGCCGGGCGGCGGATGTCCACGTAGCGATACTTCAGCCGCAGTTCTTCCTGCACGGTAGTGAACTCGTCCGGCTCGAAGGGGACGGTCTCGGAGCGGTTGAGGACGGTCAGTTCGTCGGCGACGACCTCGATCTCGCCCGTGGCAAGCTTGGGATTGATGCGTTCTTCGCCGCGCGGCCGAACCGTACCGGCGATGGCGATGACCCACTCGTTCCGCAGCGATCGGCCGAGATTATAGCGCGCGACGGCGTTATCGTCGCTGGAGTCCTCCGGCAGGTCGAACACGACCTGCGTAATGCCCTCGCGGTCGCGAAGGTCGATGAACACCACGCCACCGTGGTCACGGTAGCTGCGCACCCATCCGCACAGGCGCACGCGGCTGTCCACGTCGGACAAACGCAGCGCGTTGCAGTGGTGGGTCCTCTGAAGTACCTCGTCGCTGAACGTCTCCATGGCTGTCGCCTCGGGGTTAAAAGACCCGGCCTGGGGCGCTGCACGCGCAGTTCGCCCATCCGCCGGTGCGAAGTCCAACAATACTACCGGATTCTCCGGATTCTGCAACGGAAAGAGATGCCGAGCATGGAATGAGGAAGCCGCGGCAAGCCGGTCTCCGGGCTCCTCGCGGCCGGAAGCGCTTCAGATCGAGTTCCTTGATGCTGCGGTAATGCCCGTCGTTCCCGGCAAGAAAGACATCTCCGGTTTCGACCGTGGTCGCCGTTCACATTCCGAAGTGCAGGTCGATTACACCGGCCAGGTAGGCCGCCTGCATTCGCCGGACGTCGTCCACGAAGTGCACGTGGTCGCAGAAGACCTCCTCCGGCTCGCCCAGCGATTCGGTGAACCCGTGGAGATCGACGATGGGGTTGCCGGCCGCCTTCATGACCGCATCGGCGATCGCGTTGTACTCGGCCACGTCGGACGCGTAACGGTAGAAGCTTCGCTCGCCGCGGTTGTGGATCTCGTCGCAGACCGGCGTGGTCCGCAGCCATACCGTCGGAACATCCGCCTCGCGCAGCAGGGCGGCGATCTGCTCGAGGTTCCGGCGATAGAGCTCCGGGGGCACCTGCTTCTCCCCGCTGTCGGTGAGCACTTTCAGGTCGTGGAGTCCACAGTTAAGCAGCAGCAGGTCGGGGCGCCATGTGCCCTCGGCCTTCAGGGCCTGCAGATACGCCAGCACCCGCGGGGAGTCGCCCCCGTTGGCACCGGCGGGGTGGTCGAGATCGCCAAGGGCCTCCTCCTCGCCGGTTCGACGGGCATACCCGTACCGTCCGGCCAACAGTTCCTGCAGGTAGGGCCCGAACTGGAGCGAAATGCTGTCGCCCAGGACGAAAACGTTCGGCCTGCTCATGCGTGGTCTCCGTGTATGGGTTGGGCGATCAGGGCCCATTCGAAGGTATCCAGGTTTGCCGAGGCGGTCTCCGGCCGGAAATGCAGTGCCTCCCACGCCCGACGGACGACCACCGTCTGCCCGCCCCGCAACGACAGGCTTGTCGCCGGGCCGTGATTGCACACCACTGCCAGCCGCTCGCTCGACGACTCCAGGTGGCGCACCGCCAGCCACGGCGAGGGGCATTCCAGCCTCATCGACCGGGCCACGCCAGCCTTGCGGGTCACGCTGAGGGCGGTGTCCAGCATGCCGTGGCTGTAGGTCTCTCCGGAGATGGAATGGCTGTTGTGGAACACCGGCAGGTCGCTGTGGCGGGCGACTTCCCAGCCGGGGCAGACCTCCGCCACGCGGACGCAGTCAATTCCCATGCTCTTCATGGAGCAGAAGATACGCTGCCATTCACCCGGCGGGTTGGCGAAGTGGTAGTAGGTGGTTCCGTGCCGGAACGGCCGACGCGGGGGGCGATCGCCTTCGGTCATGCCGGAGGTTTCCTTTCGGTACGGGGCGGACTCCATTTTGCTTCCGGCGGCGTCGAATACCAGCCAAAACCGCCCATCCCCTGCGGATGAGAGCCCCCCGACAGGTCTCCGGTCGCTGTCGTGCTTCGCGATTACCGAAGCGACCGCGCGTTGGTCGGGGTGCAGGGCAGCGGGGCGCGAAGGTCGCCCCTTAATGAAGTCTTAACAATTCGGAATTTTCGGTCGCAGGCATTTGATCTGGAAAGGCTTACGCACAATTCGGCGGCCAAGGCCCACAAAGCTCGGCGCTTCGGTTAAGCCTGTGCAATGGAATCGTTAAGTTCGCGCTTGCGTGATGTGAAGTGCGTCCGTATCTTCCGTGCTCTTGTTGCGGGAGGGGGGCTCCCAAGGCATCCACAGAGAAAGCCATGACTGACCAACAGCCTGACTTCTCCATCGGTATCGAAGGCGAACACGAAGGCCCGATCGGCCAACTTTTCACAGCGCCCCCGTGGCTCCGCGCCGCCCTGGCGATCCTGGCGATCTATCTGTTCATCTCCTCGGTGAACATGATCGGCTCGGGTCTGAAGGTCATCGCCAAGGACCCGGCCGGCGATTCGTTCCTGCAGTGGCTCTTCGGCATGGTCGACCAGCCCCTGGCAGGGTTGTTCATCGGGCTGCTGGTGACGTCGCTGGTGCAGTCCAGCAGCTTCACCACCTCGATGACCGTCGGGCTCGTCGGGGCCGGGGAGATCTCGCTGACGGCGGCAATTCCCATCGTCATGGGCGCCAACGTGGGGACCTCGGTAACGAACCTGCTGGTCTCGCTGGCCCACGTGCGGCGTCGGCGGGAGTTCCGTCGTTCGCTGGCCGGGGCGATCGTGCACGACTTCTTCAACGTCTTGGCCGTCATTGTGCTGCTTCCGTTGGAGTGGGCCTTCGGGCTGATTTCCCACCCCACCCAGTGGTTCGCCGCCCGCCTGGGCGAAAGCCAGATCTTCTCCTCCGACCCCACCAAGCAGATGGGGGTGCTCAAGCAGTTCTTCGGATTCATGGCCAAGGGCTTCAAGTGGCTCATGCTGGACGTTCTGGGACTTTCGGACAAGGTCGGGGGTGCGGTGGTGGCGGTGCTGGCGCTGCTGCTGCTGTTCGTTGCACTGGGACTGCTTGTGAAAGTATTGCGGGCGTTGATGCAAAGCCGTCTCTCGGACGTCTTCAGCCGGACACTGTTTCGCAGGCCGGCGATCGCGTTTGTGGTGGGTATCGTCCTGACGGCCGCGGTGCAGAGTTCGTCGGTCACCACGTCGCTGGTGGTACCGCTGGTGGGGGCGGGTATCCTGAAGCTGCGGCAGATCTACCCTTACACGCTGGGTGCGAACATCGGCACGACGCTGACGGCGATCCTGGCGGCGTTGGGCACCGGCAATGCATTCGCCATGGCTTGTGCAATGGGGCATCTGTTGTTCAACCTGTTTGGTACAATGATCTTTTGGCCGTTACAGTTCATCCCCATTTCGCTGGCGAAGGGATTCGCCAAAATGGCCTCGCGAAGACGGTATCTGGCGATCGCGTATATAATAGTGCTGTTCTTCGTGATACCGATCATCGTGGTGGTATTGACCAATCTCTGGAAGGGCTAGAGTGCCCGGGAGCGCAGTCACATGCTGCTGAAGGAAGTCATCAACGCGTTCCGCAAGAAGAACGTGGTGCAGGAAATGACCCAGCAGATCGGCCAGATGGTCGAAGCCGGGTGCTGGATGTTCGAGCAGGTCTCGCAGGTGCTGATGTCTGAGCGGGACTGGGAATCGGTCGCCGAGCCGCTCTATCAGAGGGACCAGAAGATCAACCGTCTCGAACAGTCGATCCGCGAGCGGGTGGTGACCCACCTGAGCCTCGACAACAAGCTGGACCTCGGGCCCTGCCTGGTGCTGATGAGCGTGGTCAAGGACGCCGAGCGCATCGGTGATTACTGCAAGAACATCTACGAAGTGGGCAAGTTCTTCCGCTCCCGGTGGGCCCACCCCGAGTACGTCACCCCGCTGAACGGAATCCGTGAGGAAATCGGGAAGCTCTTCGGGCCCGTTCAGGAGGTCCTCAAGAGCGGGGACACCTCCCGCGCCCGGGAGATCATCGGCACCGCCGGGAGCATCTCCAAGAAGTGCGAGGTCATCATTCAGCAGTTGCTGAGCACCCACGCAGACTTCCCTGCCGACGAGGCCGTGGCGTATGTTCTGCTGGCGCGGCACTACAAGCGGGTGGTGGCCCACCTGTCCAACATCGCCACCAGCATCGTATCGCCGGTGCCGCTGCTGGATTTCCCCGGCGCGAAGTGATATATCCGACAGCGACCCAAAGCCGGGGTGCGGCGCGCCGACGCGCCGGCGCCCCGTCGGCCGCTATCGGAGACGGAGGAGATGAAACACCACAGCCTGTTCGTCAAACTCTTTGCCGGTAACCTGGCGCTGGTGCTGGTCATCATCGCCATCGGGGGCGTCGTATCCCACGGTTTCCTCCAGGCCGATCACGCAAGAACCCAGGAACTGCACCATCGTCAACTCGTGGCGACGGTGCAGTTGCTTTTCCAGCGCCTCTGGCCGGAGGTCTCCGGGGACCGCCAGGAGATCGACCGCCTCTGCAAGCGGGCCCGGCAGTTCACCACACAGCCGGTGCGGCTGACGGTAATCGCCTCCGACGGCATGGTGCTGGGCGACAGCAGTATCGTCCCCGCCGAGCGCATGGAGAACCACCGCACCCCCGACCGCCCGGAAGTGCTCGCCGCCCTGGACGGCCGCGAGGGCTCCGACGTGCGTCTCTCGGACACGCTCGCCAGGGAGTTTCGCTATATCGCCAAGCCGATCACCGTCGAGCGGGACGGGCGCAGGCAGATCCCCTCCATTGTCCGGGTGGCGATGCCGGTCCAGGCACTGGTCGAGGCGCGGGGGGTCATCGTGCGGTCGTTGCTGTTGGCGGCTGGGGTTACGGTGATCGCGTCGGTGGTGCTGGGGTTGCTGATCAGTTGGGTGTGGTATTCTCCGCTTCGCCAGTTGGCGCTGACCGCCCGGTCGATCGCCTCGGGCAACCTGCACCAGAAGGCCCGGGCGGTAGGCTCGGCGGAACTGGCACAACTGGCCGAAGCACTCAACGAAATGCGAGCCAGCCTCGCCCGGCAGATCGAGACGATCGCCGCCCAGCGGGCGAACCTCCAGACCGTCGTGATCAACATGCGGGAAGGGTTGGTGGTGACCGACCGCGACGACAACGTGGTGCTCATGAACCACCAGGCCGCGGAGATTCTCGGCGTGCAGGAGTCGGCGGCCGTGGGCGAACACGTGCAGCGGTGCATCCGGGTGCCGGACATGATCGACCTCTACCGCCAGGTGCGGGAGAAGGACCTGCTGGTCAGTCGCCAACTGGAGGTGGAAGTCGCCGGGCGGCTGCGGTTCCTGCAGGTCACGGCGTCTCCGGTGCGTGCCGGACCGGCCGAGGGGCTCGGGCTGCTGGTGGTGATGAACGACGTGACCGACATCACACGCACCGCCGCCACCAAGGCCGAATTCGTGGTCAATGCCTCCCACGAGCTTCGCACGCCGCTGGCAGTCATGCGCGGGGCGATCGAGGCCCTCAAGGACCTCGGACCCGAAGACCCCGAATCACACGCCAAGTGCGTTTCGATGCTCGAGAGGCACGTCTCGCGCCTGGAGAACATCGCCATGGATCTGCTGGACCTCCACGCGGTGGAATCGGCAGGGCGATCGCCTTTGCGGGTCGAGCCCATCGAGCCGGCGGAGTTGGCCGAGGGGGTCGAGTCGCAGTTTGCCGACCGGGCTGCCGAGAAGGGCCTGGAACTGAAGGTCCACGCCGACTCCGACGCCCAGACATTTTGCTCCGACCGCAAGCTGCTGGAGATGATCCTGCAGAATCTCGTAAGCAACGCGGTGAAGTTCACTCCCTCGGGGGGCACGGTCCGGTGCGAGTTGCTGCGGGACGGGCGCGACCTGGTGCTGCGGGTATCCGACACCGGTCCGGGGATCCGGGCCGAGGATCAGCCCCGGGTTTTTGAGCGGTTCTTCCAGGTCGACCGCTCTCGCACCGGCGATACCAACGTCCGCGGTTCGGGGCTGGGACTGGCGATCGTCAAACACGCCGCCGAACGGCTGCGTGCGGTGGTGGACCTCCAGAGCGTCCCGGGCAACGGAACCACCTTCACGGTTACCGTGCCCACGCATCGCCGGCCTCCCGTCCAGTCGGAAGAAGACCAGTAGTTCCGCGGTTGACAACAGCGCTTTCCCGCCATCCGGCCAGCGGTTATAATGCGCAGGTACCCGGATCGGCGGACTCGTCTGCCCACTTCTTCTGGCCGAGGTCTCGTTGAGCTACCTTCTTCGTATCATCGTGATGGTTCTGGCGATCACCCTGGTGGTGTGGGTGATCGACGCGTCGGTGCAGGCCCTTCGTGACCCGGGCGAGGGGCTGATGAGCCACCTGCTGCTCGGCGTGGGTTCTACCGAAGTCGTCAACCGGCTGCTGATTACCGCCGTGGTGCTGGTGTTGGGAACGGGGCTGGGCCTGTCCATGGGACGGGCACACCGGGCCCACGAGTACCGCAGAAGCACCGAGCGGCAATTGCAGACGATTCTCGACAGCATGCCCGAACTGGTGCTGTGGTTCGATGCCGACCTGCGGATCGCATGGGCCAACCGGGCTGCGATGGAGGCCAACCCCGACGCGATCGGGCGTCTCTGCAGCGAAGCCTTTGAGTGCACCTGTTCGGAAGAGGAAGACTGTGCGTGCAAACGGGCGATGAAGTCCGGCCACGTGGAGACCGAAACCGTCAGCCGAGAGGGCATCCGCGGGGTGGACGGCACCAGCTACTGGGAAGACGTAGCCGTTCCGCTGAAGGGTCCGGAGGACCAGGTGGTGGGCATCGTCGGGATCGGGCGCGACATCACCGAGCGGGAGCGCGTCCGCAGGCAACTGCAGTTCCAGGCGCAGTTGCTCTCCAGCGTGCGCGAAGCGGTCATCGCCATCGACCGCGACCGCCGCATTGTCTACTGGAACCGGGGGGCCGAGGAGTTGTTCGGCTATGCGCCCGAGGAAACCATGGGCGAGTTGATCGACATCATCTATCTCCCCAATGTCCTGCGGGAACACCAGCCCCAGGCCCGGGAACAGATCGACCGGACCGGAACCTGGGTGGGCACCGTGCCGCTGGTGCGTCGCGACGGAACCCAGTTCCAGGCCGAGGCGATGCTGGCGATCTGGCGCGACGAGGACGAGCACGAAATGGGCACCATCGGGCTGTGCCGCGACATCACTGCCGAGGTCGAAACCGAGCGGGCCATCCGTGAGAGCGAGCGGCGTTACCGGGTGATGTTCCAGTCCAGCCATGCCATGTCGCTGTTGATCGATGCCGGGAGCGGGCGCATCCTGGACGCCAACGAGAAGGCGACCCAGTTCTACGGCTGGTCGAAGGACGAACTGCTGGAGATGCGCATCCAGGACATCAACACGCTGTCGGAACAGCAAGTCCGCCACGAGATGGAGCTGGCCAAGAAGGAGAACCGCAACCACTTCTTCTTCTCCCATCGGCTTGCCTCCGGCGAGCTGCGCGACGTGGAGGTCTACAGCGGCCCCATCGAACTGCGAGGGCGGGCGGTGCTGTATTCG
>JBKHHV010000022.1:0-19960 GCA_046539005.1 Phycisphaerae bacterium | reverse complement strand
ACGTGGTCCAGGTCGCCAGCGGCCGGGCTGCCACCACCTCCGGCATGGACCTGGTGGTCCCGGTTCTGAAGATCGCTCTGGGCCTGCTGCTGGCGGGTGCCTATTACTGGGCGCTGTGGTCGCAGTCCAACATGAAGCGGTCGCTGGAGAATATCTTCGCGATCCCGGAGTTGCTCAAGAAGTTGGGCTTCACCCTGGCGCTGCTGTGCATCTACCGCATCGGATTCCACCTGCCGCTGCCAGGACTGGACCAGCAGAAGGTCAGTGACGTTCTGGGCAGGGCAGCCGGCGAGGGGGGCCTGTTCAGCGAGGCGTTTGCCTACCTGAGCATGTTCACCGGCGGAAACCTGCAGCAGTCGACGCTGTTCGGGCTGGGCATCATGCCCTATATTTCGGCGTCGATTATCATGCAGTTGCTGACGACGGTCGTGCCCGCCCTGGAGAAGCTCCAGAAGGAAGGGCCGGCCGGTTACAAGAAGATACAGGAATACACGCGGTACGGTACCGTCGCCCTCTGCCTGATCCAGGGAACCTTCTGGATGCGGTACATGATCTCCAGCGGGCTGATCTATCCGGAAGTCAGCACCCCGCTGGTGTTCTTCACCGGCGTGCTGGGCCTGACGGCCGGTACGGTCTTCCTGATGTGGCTGGGCGAGCAGATCGACGAGTACGGCATCGGCAACGGCATCAGCCTGCTGATCATGGCCGGTATCGTCGCCAGCATGCCCGCGGCGATTTACCAGCTCTCGCAGGACTTCACGCTGGACCTCGCCGCCACCGGGGAGGGTATCGGGCCGATGAAGGTGGTCGTGCTGGCGGCGATGTTCGTGTTCGTGATTGCCGGGGCGATCCTGATAACTCAGGGTCAGCGGCGGATCCCGATCCAGCAGGCCAAGCACACGCGAGGCCGTCGGGTGTACGGCGGGCAGCGGCACTACATGCCCCTCCGCGTGAACCACGGTGGCGTGATGCCGATCATCTTCGCCTCGTCGCTGATGATCTTCCCGGGCATCCTGTTCCGCTGGCTTTCCGCCCAGTTCGGCACGGGCGGCGGCTGGGGCTCGGACATCCTGGTGACCCTCTCCGGGGCGTTCCAGATGGGCAGCTTCACCCACACGGTGGTCTACATTATAATGATCTTCTTCTTCGCGTACTTCTGGACCACGGTCCAGTTCCGCCCGAAGGAGATGGCCGACCAACTCCGCGACCAGGGGCACTTCATCCCCGGTCTGCGACCGGGCAAACGGACGGCCGAGTACCTCGAACGCGTGATGGAACGGATTACATACTGCGGAGCGGCCTTCCTGGCGGCGATCGCGGTGATCCCGACGGTGGTCAACAGCCTGATGGGGATTCCGTTCGGCATTTCCGCCTTCCTCGGCGGAACGGGCCTGCTGATTATGGTTTCGGTGGGGTTGGACGTGGTCCAGCGGATCGAGGCGAACCTGGTGATGCGAAACTATGGCGGCTTCCTGGGCGGAAGCGCCAGAATCAAGGGCTCGCACTGATGCGAATCGTATTGATGGGACCGCCCGGGGCCGGAAAAGGCACCCAGGCGAAGAAACTGGTAGATAAATTCGGTATGGTGCACCTGTCCAGCGGGGACATCTTCCGGGCCGAGAAGGCCTCGGGGTCCGACCTGGGCAAGAGCCTCGCCGAGTACATGAACGCCGGGGCACTGGTTCCCGACGAGATCGTGGTCGAGATGATGGCCAAGGCGATCGCCAACGCCGACGCCGACGCCGGGCTGATGCTGGACGGGTTCCCCCGGACGGTCGCCCAGGCCGAGGCGCTGGACAAGCAGCTTGCCGAGGCCGATACGCCGCTGGACGCGGTGGTGGTGATTACCGCCAACGACGAGGACATCATCGAGCGGATCACCGGGCGTCGCAGTTGTCCCCAGTGCGGGAAGGGCTTCCACGTGAAGTTCATCCCCTCCGAGAAGGGCGACCGCTGCGACAACTGCGGTGCCGAA
This sequence comes from Phycisphaerae bacterium, assembly GCA_046539005.1. Classification (GTDB taxonomy): domain Bacteria; phylum Planctomycetota; class Phycisphaerae; order SM23-33; family SM23-33; genus CAZFPT01. The sequence goes on along the minus strand of JBKHHV010000022.1, from coordinate 17,985 downwards.
CTGGTGCAGCGCAGCGACGACAAGGAAGAGACGGTTCGCCAGCGACTGGCGACCTACTACGCCCAGACCGAGCCGGTGATTGCCTACTACCGCCAGGCCGGCGGGGCGAAGGTCATCGAGGTGGACGGCACGCCCGCCCCCCAGAAGGTGACCGAGTCGATGATCGCGGCGGTGGAGTCGTTGAAGTAGCGAGGCCGACCGTGGCGATTCATCTGAAAACACCCGAGCAGATCGAGCAGATGCGGCGAGCCGGCCGGGTGGTGAGCAGAGTGCTGGACCGCCTGGGCGAGATGATCGCTCCGGGTGTGACAACCAAAGAACTGGACGACGAAGCCGACCGGATCTGCCGCGAGGCCGGGGCGACGTGCCTTTTCAAGGGCGTGCCGAGCCCCACCGGAGCGCAGCCGTTCCCGGGCAACATCTGTGCGTCCATCAACGACGAGATCGTCCACGGGATCCCCTCGCTGCAGAGGGCGGTCGCCGACGGTGACATCGTCAGCGTGGACTTCGGGGTGTTGCTGGACGGCTGGTGTGGCGATGCGGCGCGGACCTTCACGGTCGGGCAGGTAGAGCCCGACGTCGCCCGCCTGGTGAACGTGACGCGAAACGCCCTGGAAATCGCGGTTCGGATGAGCCGCCCCGGGGAAGTGTGGAGCAACGTCGCCCGGGCGATGCAGGAGTATGTCGAAGGCGAAGGCTTTTCGGTCGTCAAGGAATTCGTGGGTCATGGAATTGGTCGCGATATGCACGAGGACCCGAAGGTCCCGAATTTTGTTTCGCGAGAGCTTCGGATGCGGGACATCCCGCTGAAGAAGGGCCTGGTTCTGGCGGTGGAGCCGATGGTGAACCTCGGCAGCGACCACGCCGACTACGGCGACGACGGTTGGACGATCGTCACGCGGGACGGAGAATGCAGTGCCCATTTTGAGCACACGATCGCCATCGTGGACGATGGCGTGACGGTGTTGACCGACGGGAAATAGCAGGCAGAACAGTCAGCCGCAAGGCGAAGAGAGATAGAACGAGGTCGATCATGAAGGTTCGAGCATCGGTCAAGCGAATTTGTGAGAACTGCCGGATCATCCGCCGCAAGGGCGTGGTGCGGGTGATCTGCACGAACCCGAAGCACAAGCAGCGTCAGGGCTGACCCTGGCAGGAGTGAGAAACGCATGCCGCGTATCAGTGGTGTAGACATTCCGGACAACAAGCCGATCCGCATCGCGTTGCGGTACATTTACGGGATCGGTCCGAAGTTCGCCGAAGACATTTGCAGCAAAGCGGACATCGATCCGACCCAGCGTGCCCGTGAGCTGACCGAGGACAAGCTCTCGCGGATCGCGGCGATCCTGGAAGAGGATTACGTGATCGAGGGTAACCTGCGTCGGCAGGTCTCGCAGAACATTCAGCGTCTGCGTCAGATCAACTGCTACCGCGGGTATCGTCACCGTCGCAGCCTTCCGGTGCATGGGCAGCGGACCAAGACCAATGCCCGGACCCGCAAGGGCCCCCGCAAGACCGTGGCGGGCAAGAAGTCTGTCAAGGAGATGCGTTAAGTCATGGCTCAGAAGAAGACCAAGACCAAGAGCAAGAAAGTCCGTCGCAACCTCACCCGGGCGATGGTGTACGTCAAGGCGTCGTTCAACAACACGCTGGTGGCGATTACCGACCTCAACGGCGACACGCTGGCGATGGAGTCGGCCGGGAGCAACGGCTTCAAGGGCTCGCGCAAGAGCACGCCGTTCGCCGCCCAGCGGGCAGCCCAGCAGGCCGCCTCGAAGGTCAAGCGCATGGGGGTGACCGAGGTGGAAGTCCGGGTCAAGGGACCGGGCTCCGGGCGCGAAAGTGCCGTCACCGCCCTGCAGGCGGCGGGGCTGAAGATCCTCTCGATCGAGGACGTGACCCCCATCCCGCACAACGGGTGCCGCCCCCGCAAGAAGCGACGCGTCTAACCCCCAGCACAACCCCGACCCCACGGATTCAGAGGAGCGCAGGACAACATGGGACGCTATACCGGACCCAAAGACAAGCTCAGCCGACGCGAAGGCATCAACCTGATGCTCAAGGGTGCCCGCTCGGAGAGCGGAAAGCTCGAGCGGCGCATGCAACCGCCGGGCATGCATCACTGGCGGCGAGGCCGTACCAGCGACTACGGCATGCGCCTCCGCGAGAAGCAGAAGCTCAAACGCTACTACGGCATCCGCGATCGCCAGTTCATGAACGCCTACGACAAGGCCAGTCACCAGAAGGGTGATACCGGCGCGTCGCTGCTGACGCTGCTGGAACGCCGCCTGGACAACGTGGTCTACAAGCTGGGCTTCGGGCAGTCGCGGGCTGCCGCACGACAGACCGTCGTGCACGGACACATTTACGTCAATGGCCGACGCTGCAACGTTCCGAGCTACCTGGTCCGGATCGGTGACAAGGTCACCGTCAAGGACTCCGATCGCTCGAAGAACCTTATCCGCAGCCGCCTCGAAGAGCTCGGCGAACCGCACGTGCAGAACTGGCTCAAGCTCGACCTGCCCAAGATGGAAGGCGAGGTCGTCGCCATGCCCACCCGGGAAGACGTCCTGATTCCGGTGGACATGAAACTCATTATCGAGTTCTGCAGCCGCTAAGCGCCGAGACGGGTACCCTTACGAACCGAACCTGAACCAGGACGGAGGCAAGATCAATGCGAATCAGGTGGCGCGGCCTGGAATTGCCCACACGGGTAGTAAACGAACAGGATATCTCGACGCCCACGTACGGGCGTTTCACGGTGGAGCCCTTCGAACGCGGCTTCGGGACCACGGTGGGCAACGCCCTCCGGCGGATCCTGCTCAGCAGCCTCGAAGGCGCCGCGGTGACCAGCGTCAGAATCGAAGGCGCCGAGCATGAGTTCATGTCCATGCCCGGCGTGCTCGAAGACGTGACGGATATCATCCTCAACGTCAAGTCGCTGGTGGTCGAGTCCCACACCGACGAACCCCAGATTCTTCGCGTGCACAGCGAAGTCAAGGGACCGGTGACCGCGGACATGATCGAAGCCGACCCCAGCATCGAGGTCATCAATGGCGACCTCGTGCTGGCGACGCTGACCGACAACGTACCGTTCGACATGGAAATGGTCGTCCAGACCGGGCGCGGCTTCGTGCCGGCCGAGGAACTGATCGACGATGAGGAAGAGCAGGAACTCGGCGTGATCCACGTCGACGCCTCCTTCTCGCCGGTGACCCGCGTGCGATACCGCACCGAGGACACCCGCGTCGGGCAGAAGACCAACTACGACCGACTGGTGCTGGAAGTGTGGACCAACGGAACGGTCACGCCCGAGATGGCGATGGTCGAGGCCGCCAAGATCCTCCGCAAGCACCTCAACCCGTTCGTGCAGTACTTCGAACTGGGCGAGCAGATCGTGGAGTCGGGCACCGAGGAGAAGACCTCCGACGTCGACCGCGAACTGCAGCAGAAGCTGGACATGTCGGTCCACGAACTGGAGTTGTCGGTGCGGGCCAACAACTGCCTGGAATCGGCAAAGGTCGAGACCGTCGGGCAACTGGCCAACTGCAGCGAGGCCGACCTTCTGAAGATCCGCAGCTTCGGCAAGACTTCGCTCCGCGAGGTGAAGCGCAAGCTGCAGGACCTGGGTCTCTCGCTGGGCATGAACGTGCCCGTATCGGTGCCCGCCGGCAGCAGCGAGGACGAGGAATAGACAGGCAACCGGACACCGCCGGCGTCGCTTCCGTGGCGCCGGCGGGTCTTTTCCCCTTAACCGAATCATCAGCAGGAATACGAAGGTAGAACTATGCGTCACCGCATGATGGGAAAACAGCTCAGCCGTTCAACGAGCCATCGCATTGCGATGCGGCGCAACATGGCGTCGTCGTTGTTCGAGCACGGAGCGATCCGGACCACCGAGGCCAAGGCCAAGGAACTCCGCCGGTTCGTGGAGAAGCTCATCACGATCGCCCGCAAGGGCGACCTGGCCTCCCGGCGTCGCGTCGTGCAGATGCTCGGCGCCCGCAAAATCGGCGAGAAGGACGCCTCCGAGAGCGACTATCGCTGGTACCGGGACGGTCGGACGACCGTCGTGCAGCTACTCTTCGACGACATCGCCCCCAAGTACGCCGACCGACCCGGCGGGTACACCCGCATCATCCGCCTGGCGGACCGCCGCATCGGCGATGCCGGCAAGCAGGTCATCCTGCAGTTGGTGGAAGAGTCTTCCGGGGAAGGGGCGTCCGAGCCGCAGAAGACCTCGCGCCGCGCCAAGCGCGCCGCCAAGCGGGTCGAAGCCGCCTCCGGCGTAACCACCGAGGAAGAGACCAAGGCGCCCTTCGAGGAAACCGCCGAAGAGTCGGCCGAGGCTCCTGCCGAAGAGGAAGCCTCCGAAGATCCTTCCGAGAAGGAGTCGTCCGAGGACGAGGAAAAGAAGGAAGAGTAAGCTTCCTTGCCCGCTCGGGACGCATCTGATACGCTCAGGCCCGTGAGAGACCAGACTCGCGGGCCTGATTCTTTGTCGCTCGACACCTTCGACCTTCCGGAGACACCAGCCATGATCCGAGAGCCCGACTGCATCTTCTGCAAGATCGTTGCCGGGGAGATCCCCTGCGCCAAGGTCTACGAGGACGACGCCTGCGTGGCCTTCATGGACATCGGGCCCGTGGCCGAGGGACACGTGCTGGTCATCCCCAAGGCCCATCATCCCCGTCTCGATGAGATGCCGGCGGACCTCGCCGGAGCGATGCTCCGCAACCTGCCCGGCATCGCCGAGGCCGTGGTCGAGGCGACCGGGTGCCGGGGGTATAACATCCTGCAGAACAACGGGCGCGTCGCTCACCAGGAGGTCATGCACGTGCATTTCCACGTGATCCCCCGAAACGAGAACGACGCATTCCGCTTCAATTGGCCCGCCGGGCAATACCCCGAAGGACGGGCGGACGAGTTGGCCCAGGCCATCCGAAGTCACATCCAGGAGAAAACACAGTGAGCGGAAACAACGATATTCTCATCGACATCGAGACCACCAAGGGCACATTCACCCTCAAGCTCGAGAAGAACTACGCCCCGCAGACTGTGGAGAACTTCCTGGCCTACGCGAAGGAAGGCTTCTACGAGGAGACCGTCTTCCACCGCGTGCTCCGCGGGCAGATGGGCATTATCCAGGGCGGCGGGCTGACCGAGAACCTCCGCCCGAAGGGCGCATCGCACCCGCCCATCCAGAACGAGGCGAACAACCAGTTGAGCAACGTGCGCGGAACCATCGCCACGGCCCGTACCAGCGATCCGCACAGCGCCACCAGCCAGTTCTTCATCAACACCACCGACAACACCTTCCTCGACCACACCTCCGAGACCGCCCAGGGCTGGGGATACTGCGTGTTCGGCCGTGTTGTGGAAGGAATGGACGTGGTGGACGAGATCAACTCCGTCGATACCCACACCGTCGGGCACTACGCCGACGTGCCGGTCGAGCCGATCAAGATAACCAAGGTCACCGTTCGCTGATTTTCAGCAACCCATCGCCCGGTAAGTGCCTGCCACGGGCAGGCAGCGTTGCCGTTTCCCATCCGGGGCCGGATAGTCGGCTTTATCGGCCTTGATGCGCCTATAATGGAACATTGACACTTCCGCCAGCCAGGAAGGAGGCCGACATGGCACGGGCCATCAACTTCACGCAGGATGAACTGTCCACGCTGACCGACATCCTCACCCGTGAAATCGACAGCACCCGCTCGGAATTGCACCATACCGACGACCGCGACTACCGCAAACTCGTCCAACGACACATCGATGTCACCGAGAACATTCTGGGCGAGGTGCGTCACGCCGCCGGCGGCGAGTACAAGCCGACGCAGGAGTCGACCGACCAACCCGGCAACCGCGCCGAGGCCTGACCGAACCGGCCATCTTCTGGTTCGATCACTCTCCCAGCCCGATCTCCCGCGGGGATCGGACGTCGCAAACGCAACCGCCCCAACCCATCCCGCGGCAGCCCTTAGACGGAATCTTGCCAAAACGACTGTCACCGGTAACAATGCCTCTCGGCCGCTTGCAACACAGGTCCATGCACGGGAGGTCCGGTGGCAGAGAAGGTCGGCAAACCGCAGAAAACGCACCCCGGTGCCCGCAGGGCTCTGACGGACGTCTTCCCCTTCGGCGCAGCTCCGCTGGTCATCCTGCTGCTGACTCTCGCGGCCGGGGCGTATCTGCTGTTCCACCCGGTACGGACCTCCACCGCCGACCTGACGCTGTGGACGTTCGCCGCCCCTCACTATGAAGCCTACTTCGAAGCCCGCAACACGTTCCTGAAGACAAGGCCGGGTCGATCGGTCGACGTGCAACTCGTCCACGGCGACGCCGTTACCTCTCGCCTTCGCTCGGCATTCTGGGCCAATACCAACGTACCGGACATGGTCGAGGTCGAAATCACCCGCGCGGGCAGCTTCTTCCGCGGACCGGCCGAGGACATCGGGTTCGTCGACCTTACGCCGTATCTCGAGAAGTCCGGGCTCATGGACAGCATCGTCAGGACGCGGCTCACGCCCTACTCCCACCGCGGGCGGATCTACGGGCTCCCACACGACGTCCACCCGGTGATGCTGGCTTACCGCAAGGACATCTTCGACGAGTTGGGAATCGATGCATCCAAGCTGACCACGTGGGACAAGTTCATCGAGGTCGGCCGACGCATCACGCGCCGGGAGGGCGAGGAAGGTACCGACGCCGCCCATCCGCCGCGGTACATGATCAACCTGTCCAAGAAGCAGGCCTACAGCTTCGAAGTGCTGCTCTTCCAGCGCGGCGGCGACTACTTCGACCACCAGGGCAGGCTGACGATGGACAGCGACCTCGCCCTGGACACACTCCGCTGGTACACGCGCCTCATCGCCGGCCCGCAGCGCATCGCCGCCGATCCGGACATGTTTGGGCAGGGGTGGGTTACCAGCGTGCAGGACGGATACTGCCTGGCGTTCATCTGTCCCGACTGGAAGAGCAAGTCCACCGAACTGCAGATCGCCTCGATGGCCGGCAAGATGGCCCTGATGCCCCTCCCGGCGTTTGAGCCCGGCGGGCGACGCACCAGCACCTGGGGCGGGACGATGCTCGGCATTACGGAAAAATGCCCGAACAAGCAACTCGCCTGGGAGTTCGCCAAACACCTGTACTTCGACCCGGCCGAACTGGCCGAACGCTTCCGTGGGACCAACATCCTCCCACCGTACAGGGACGCCTGGGAGAATCCCGCTTTCCACGAACCGCGGCCGTACTGGGGCGGCGGCAGTTTGCCGGTCACCTGGGTGCGAACCGACCCCGCCGAGGGGCACCCCGTCGCCGGTGTGTGGAAGGCCGGAAATGACGGACAGCGGGCGGTCATCGAGGCCGACGCCAATGGACTGACGGTGGCGGGCTACCATGCAGACGGTACGGATGCCTGGAGCGGGAAAGGGACACTCGACGCCCACGGCCGACTCGAGGCGACGGTGTTTCTCGCCAGTCCCCGAACCGATGCCCGGGGCGAGCCGGTCAACCCGCTGCGCCGGTTCGTGCTGAAACTTACCCCCGCCGAAGGGGACAAGCCGGCGGTCCTTGCCGGGCAGATGCAGTGGGGCCAGCAACTCGGGACCGCCTACATCGGCCTGGCCGACCAGGTGCCCCCGCAGCACGGCAGCCCGTTTCTGGAGTTCGCCAAGGGACGGATGAGCAAGGTCGTCGCTGCCTGCCGTACCTACTACGACCGCAACGGGGAGAACGGCTTCGAGGAGTTCAGCCGGGCCCGCCTGCGGGCGGCCGCCCAAGAGGTCCGCCGCCAGATGCAAAGGAACCCGTTCTGATGGCCACCGCCAAGCAACGTCTCCGCAGCGGCCGGGCGCCGTACCTGTTCGTCCTGCCGTTTATCGTCACGTTCAGCATTTTCGGGCTTTACCCCATCGTCAAGAGCCTGTACCTGGCATTCTTCGTCACGGCCGGTCCGACGTCCAAGACCTTCGCCGGGCTGGGCAACTTCACCTTCCTGCTGAGCGACCCGATCTTCTGGAAGGCCGCCCGCAACACGGCCGTGTTCGCATTGGCGTCGGTCTGCCTGCAGTTGCCCCTGAGCCTGTTCCTGGCGGTGCTGCTGCACGAGCGGGCCCTGCGCGGGCGAAATGCATTCCGGTTGGCGATCTTCGCCCCGCGGCTGGTCGGCATGGTGTTCGTGGGCGTGCTGTTCAGCCTCATTTTCAACGCCCGCAACGGCCTGCTGAACGTGGCGCTGGAGTATTTCTTCGGGCTCCCGCGGACCATCGAGTGGCTCAACCAGTCCTCGCTCATCATGCCGGCGCTGATCCTGACGGCATTGTGGATGTACGTCGGCTTCAACATGATCTACTTTCTGGCGGCGCTGCAGGCGGTCGACCAGACGCTCTACGAGGCCGCCATGGTCGACGGCGCCAACGCATGGCAGCGCTTCTGGCACGTGACGCTCCCGGGTATCAAGCCGGTGGCGGTGTTCGTGGTGGTGCTCAGCACGATCGGCTCGTTCCAGTTGTTCGAGTTGCCCTACATCATGCTGGGCAACGGGCCCGGCCCGGACGATGCCGGGCTGACCATCGTGATGTATCTCTACCAGAACGGCTTCATCAGCGGCGACCTGGGCTACGCCTCCACCATCGGCTGGACGCTGGCGATCGGCGTGCTGCTGCTTTCGCTGGTGCAGATGCGGCTTTCGGGTACGCTCAAGAGAGGGGGCGGGCAATGAGCGATCGACCGGTGCTGACCCCCAATCCGCGCGGCGGACCGTTCAGTCGGGCGCTGGACTCGGTGCGGCGCCGCCCCGGACGGGCGGTGAAGCTGATGCTGCTGTACACCACGCTGAGCTTTACGGCGCTGCTCATGCTCACCCCGCTGGTGTGGCTGGTGGCGTGCGCGTTCAAGCCGCGCGAGGTCTTCTTCACCTACACCTTCTTCGCGCCCCTCAGCGAGATGTCGCTGGAGAACTTCGACCGCCTCTTCAGTCAGCTTCCGTTCTTCCGGCTGATGGTCAACAGCATGTTCATCACCGGGGCGACGGTGATGGTGCAGCTCTTCTTCGCGTCGCTGGGCGGGTTCGCGCTGGCGAAGTACGAATTCCGCGGCAAGCGGCCCATTATGCTGCTGATGCTCGCGACGATGATGATTCCCCCGCAGGTGATGCTGGCGCCCATGTACGAGCTGCTGTGCAACCTGCGCCTGGTGGACAGCTACGTCGGGCTGATCGTGCCGGGCATGGTCAGCGTGTTCGGCATGTTCCTGTTCCGCCAGTCGATGATGCAGATTCCCGACGAGATGCTCGAGGCCGCCCGGGTGGACGGCTGCAGCGAGTTCGGGCTCTATTGGCGCGTGGCGGTGCCGGTGTCGCGCCCGATGATCGGCGCTTTCTGCCTGCTGTCCTTCATGGGCGTGTGGAACAGCTTCATCTGGCCGGCGATCATCCTGCAGAACTCCCAGCGGTTCACACTGCCGCTGGGGCTCAACCAGCTTGTGGGGCTCCAGCAGCAGGACTACGGCGCCATGATGGCCGGAACGCTGCTGAGCATTCTGCCGGTGGTGGTGCTGTTCTTCGTGCTCCAGAAGGAGTTCATCTCCGGTCTGACGGCCGGTGCGGTAAAGGGCTGATCTGCCCGTTCCTCCAACGCGAAGAAAACGCTTTGTCAGTCGTCTAATGGATGGGACGGTCAGGAAAAGGAGACGTCGTGAAACAGATTCAGAAAATCGTGATCGCCGTGGGGTTGTTGCTGATCTGCCTTAACGCGCTGGTGCCGCCGCGGGTGTCCGCAGACGTGCCCGGGCGGGATGCCGGCAGAGCATTTATACTCAGTTCGGATTTCGGGACAGCGGGGGAGACCAACGTCATTGTCCAGGGCGCCACGAAGAAACACCTAGAGCATGCGTTGCCCGACATGGCGTCTTTCTGGATCATTACCGTTGCCATCGCGGCTGGAACGGGGGCACTTGTGGCCCTCGTGGGCGTGCTTCGGCAGAAATCGCGTTGACCTCTGCCCCTTGCCGGCCGAGCTTCCGCACTCCATACTGCCTGCATGCAGGTACTCGCGCTGGAACCCTACTACGGCGGCTCGCACCGGGCGTTTCTGGACGGCTGGATGGGGCACAGCCGTCACGACTGGACGCTGTTGACGCTGCCCGCCCACCACTGGAAATGGCGGATGCGTCACGCGGCCGTTGATTGGGCCCGGCAGTTTCACGCCCGTTGCGATGCGGGCGAACGCTGGGACGCCGTTGTCTGCTCGGACATGCTGGACCTGGCCGCGTTCCGGGGCCTGGCGCCCGGGCAGTTCCGCAACCTGCCGGCCGTCGCATATTTCCACGAGTCGCAGCTTACCTACCCCACGCGCCGTACCGACCCGCGGGACGTGCACTTCGCCCTCACCAATTACACCACGGCCATGGCGGCCGAGAGGGTGTGGTTCAATTCCGCCTTCCACCGCGACGCGTTCTGCGATGCCCTGGGTGACCTGCTCAGGAAGATGCCTGACCGCAGCGACCCCGACGCCGCCGAGGCTATCCGCAAGTCGGCCGAGGTCCGTCCGCCCGGGATCGGCGAGGATCTGTTCGAGCCTTCAGCGGCCGATGCCCCGACTGACCCTGGCAACCGCGACTCGCTTCCTGCCGGCAGGCCGATGCACATCCTCTGGGCCGCCCGGTGGGAGCATGACAAGGGGCCGGCGGAGTTCTTCCATGCGATCGACCGCCTGGACGAAAGGGGGGTAGACTTTCGGCTATCGGTGGTAGGTGAGCAGTTCCGGGAGGTCCCGCCGGAGTTCGCCACGGCCCGGCGGCGCCACGGCCGGCGGATCGTGCGATGGGGATATCAGCCCACGCGGGAGGCGTACGTGAAGGCATTGCGGGAGGCGGAGGTGTTCGTGTCCACCGCGCGGCACGAGTTCTTCGGCATCGCCGCCGTCGAGGCGGCCGCGTGCGGCGCGCTGCCGGTTCTGCCCGACCGGCTGGCGTATCCGGAGGTGTTCGGCGGCGCCCCCGGCCGAGCGGCACAGGACGCATGCTCGCAGGGCGGGGCGGCGTGCTTTTACGGGGAATCGGCCGACGACTTGGCCGACGCCCTCACCGAACTGGCAGGGAGCGGCGGAATTGGCATGCGTGAATCCCGGGCAGCGAGAGAGGATTGGGCGAGGCGATTCTCCTGGTCCCGCCTCGCGAGAGGGATGGACGAGTCGCTGGAGCGGCTGTGACCTGAGAGCCTGATCTTGACAGGGCGGGGGTTTGATCGGCCGCACGGCGTTCTTGAGTGCAGGGGCGAGATATGGACTCTTGTTTCAGCAAGAGGGGTGCTGTTCCGATTAGAAGTAGGGGTCATTGTTAATCGCAAAACGCTGTGAATGCAATCACAGCGTTTTGACCGGTACGGATTGAGTCCAAAAACACCGCGGTCTGGACAATGTTGTCCAATGCGCGCAAGCTGCTGTCGTGGTGAAGTTTAACGAGCACATTCCTGTCCGTCGTGTTGAGACGCAGTCTAATAAAGGAAACCCCTTCGGGCGGGGGGTTGACAGGCTGTGCGGGCTGTTTTAAGCTGATTTGTGATGTATTTCACAGCGTGAACGGCCTCACGAAGCGCATGTAAGCTCGCGAACGGTTGCCAAATGCCCACACGCAAAACTGCCCAGACATCCAGCCGCACCATCGGCAGGCTCAGCCTCTACCGGCGTCTGCTCAACAACCTGCTCGCCGAGCGCGTGGAGAACGTCTACTCTCACCAACTCGCCAGCATGGCCGGTGCGACGGCCGCCCAGGTGCGACGCGACATCATGGCCATCGGCTATTCCGGAAGCCCCACCCGCGGGTACGACGTACGCCAGCTCATCGAGGCGATCGGCAACTTCCTCGACGAGCCCCAACTGCAGGGCGTGGCGATCGTAGGCATCGGCAACCTCGGCCGTGCGCTGATGAGCTACTTCGCCGGGCGACGCCCCAAGCTGGCGATCACTGCCGGGTTCGACGTCTCCCCGGAGAAGGTCGGCCGCGTGATCAACGGCTGCCGCTGCTACCCGCTGGAGGAGTTGGAGGCGATCGTCACCGAACAGGGCATCAAGCAGGCGATTATCGCCACGCCCGCCGAGGCCGCCCAGGAGGCCGCCGATCGGCTGGTGCGGGCGGGTGTCCGGGGGATCCTGAACTTCGCGCCGATCCCGCTGCGGGTTCGGCCTGACGTATACGTGGAAGATCTCGACATGACGATGTCGCTGGAGAAGGTCGCGTATTTCGCCCGGACGGGTGAGTCCCGATAGGAGAGAACTGATCGTGCCAAACCAAGCAGTAGAGGACATCCTGGCGCAGCACCCCAGTGCCGGGCGGGATTCGCTGATCCCGATCCTCCAGGAAGTACAGGAGGCGGAGGGGTACCTCTCTCGCGAGGCGGTCGTCCGCATCGGACAGCACCTCAACCTGCCTGCCAGCAAGATCTACGGCGTGGCGACGTTCTATAACCAGTTCCGTTTCCAGGCCCAGGGCAGATACCACATCCAGGTCTGCCGCGGGACCGCCTGCCACGTGAAGGGCTCGGCGGCCGTTCTGGAGGCGTTGAAGCTGGCGCTCAGCATCGAACCCGGCCAGACCACCCGCGACGGGCAGTTCAGCCTGGAAGTCGTCGCCTGCATCGGTGCCTGCGGGCTGGCACCCGTGATCAGTATCAACGGGGAATTCTACGCCGGCGTGACGCCCGAGTCGGTCCGGCAGATCCTCGATACCTGCAAGAAGGAGGCCGTTCGTGATCAGGCCGAGTGACGACACCGACCCCGCCGTCGTGCGTGCGATGGTGGCTCCGCGACCCGAATTCGTCGCCATGCTCACCGAGCCCGAGGCCCCGCTGAATGAGAGCCAGCAGGAGGTGATCTCGCTGCTGCGGCGCGACGACGTGGACAAACCCACCCTGTTCGTGGGGGCCGGAACCTGCGGGTTGGGCGCCGGGGCGGGCAAGACCCTCTCCGCGATCCGCCAGTACATCGACGCCAACGGCGTCGACGCCGAGATCGTCGAGATCGGCTGTATTGGACTCTGTGCGGCCGAGCCGATGGTCGACGTGCAACTGCCCGGCAAGGCGCGGGTCAGTTTCCGGCAGGTCACGGCCGACAAGGTCGAGAGCCTCCTGGGCGACGTCTTGGACGGCAGACTCCCTGCAGAGGGCGTGCTCGGGCAGTTCGAGGCGCTCGAGGGCGTGGAGAGCTGGGAGGCACCCAAGCTCAGCGAGCATCCCTTCTTCGCCCCCCAGACCCGCTGGGTGCTGGCCAATTGCGGCGTGATCGACCCGACCTGCATCGAGGAGTACATCGCCCGGGGCGGGTACCGCGCCCTGGCGAGGACCATCCGCACGCGGACGCCCATCGAGGTCTGCCAGGAGGTCGAGCAGTCCGGGCTTCGCGGCCGTGGGGGCGGCGGTTTTCCCACCGGCAAGAAGTGGCAGTTCGCCCTGAACACGCCGGCCGAGCAGAAGTACCTGGTGTGCAATGCCGACGAGGGCGACCCGGGTGCGTTCATGGACCGGGCCGTCATCGAGGGTGACCCGCACCGGCTCATCGAGGGCATGGCGATCGCGGCGTATGCGATCGGGGCGACCCGGGCGTACATCTACATCCGGGCCGAGTATCCCCTGGCGATCGACCGCCTGAAGCTCGCCATCGCCCAGGCGATGGCGTACGGACTGCTGGGCCGAAACATCTACGACAGCGGCTTTGACCTGGAGCTGGTCATCAAGATGGGTGCCGGGGCCTTCGTCTGCGGCGAGGAGACGGCCCTGATCCACAGCATCGAGGGCAAGCGCGGCATGCCGCGGCCCCGCCCGCCGTTCCCGGCTGTGCGCGGCCTCTTCGACAAGCCGACCATCATCAACAACGTCGAGACGTTCGCCAACGTGCCCCGCGTGCTCGCCGAGGGCGCCGAGGCATTCGCCGCGGTCGGCACCGAGGGCTCGAAGGGCACGAAGGTGTTCGCCCTCTCGGGCAAGATCCAGCGGACCGGCCTGGTCGAGGTGGCGATGGGCACGAGCCTGCGGCAGATCATCTTCGATGTCGGCGGCGGCGTGCCGGAAGGCCGCACCTTCAAGGCCGTCCAGATCGGCGGGCCGTCGGGCGGCTGCATTCCGACCCAGCACCTGGACATCGAGATCGACTACGAGTCGCTCAAGGGCGTCGGCGCGATGATGGGCTCGGGCGGGCTGGTGGTGATGGATGACAAGACCTGCATGGTCGACGTGGCGAAGTTCTTCATGGACTTCATCCAGCGGGAGAGTTGCGGCAAGTGCATTCCCTGCCGCGAGGGCACCCGACGGATGCTGGAGATCCTCGAGCGGATCACCACCTCCCGCAAGACCGAGCAGGGGCTCGACGCGCTGCACCGTTTCCGCGGCGTGATGTACATGAACCGCTTGGCGGAGGTCATCAAAGACACGAGTCTCTGCGGGCTGGGGCAGACCGCTCCCAACCCGGTGCTCAGCACGTTGCGGTGGTTCCGCGACGAGTACGAGGCCCACGTGTACGAGCGGAAATGCCCGGCCGGCGCGTGCGTGGAACTGCTGGAGTACAGCATCGACGCCGAAAAGTGCAAGGGCTGCACCGCCTGCATGAAGAAATGCCCGACCGGTGCGATCATGGGTGCCGCCAAGAGCCCCCACTACATCGTGCCCGACAAGTGCATCGGCTGTGGGACGTGCGTGTCGATCTGCCGGTTCGACGCGGTGAACGTGCAGTAAGCAGGACAAGTACCGACTCGCCGCCGGGACTCCGGCGGATCAGACCTGGAGAACCATCGTGGTAAGTATCGAAGTCAACGGCAGGACGATTCAGTCCAAGAAGGGCGAGATGCTGCTGACGGCCATGAGCCGGGCGGGCATCAGTGTGCCGACGCTGTGTCACATGAGCGACCTGCTGCCCAGCGGGGCCTGCCGCATGTGCGTGGTGGAGGTGGAAGGCCAGCGGACCCTCGTGCCCAGTTGTGCCTACCCCGTGGCCGAGGGAATGAAGGTGCAGACGCACTCGCCCCGCGCCCTGCGGGCCCGCAAGACGATCATCGAGCTGCTGCTGGCCGACCATCCCGACGACTGCCTCTACTGCGTTCGCAGCGGCAACTGCGACCTGCAGCAACTGGCCCGCGAACTGGGCGTTCGTGAGCGCCGCTACGTGGGCGACCGCAGCGAGGAGAAGGTCGACGTTTCCAGCCCCTCCATCGTACGCGACCCGGCCAAGTGCATCCTGTGCGGTAAATGCGTGCGGGTCTGCGAGGAGGTCCAGGGCGTGGCGGCGATCGACTTCGTCGGCCGCGGCAGCCAGGCGAGCGTGTCCACCGCCTTCGAAGAAGGACTCAACGTCTCCAGTTGCGTCAACTGCGGGCAGTGCGTGATGGTCTGTCCCACCGGCGCCCTCCGCGAGACTTCGCACGTCAAGGCCGTCACCGATGTCCTGGCCGATCCGGAGATGTTCGTGGTGGTCCAGCACGCGCCGGCCGTCTCGGTAACGCTGGCCGAAGAGTTCGGCATAAAGAGCGGACAGGACATTTGCGGGGCGATGACCACGGCCCTGCGGCGGATGGGCTTCGACCGCGTGTTCGACACCGGCTTCACCGCCGACCTGACGATCATGGAAGAGGCCTCCGAGCTTGCCCACCGCGTCGCCAACGGCGGGGCGTTGCCGATGTTCACCAGTTGCTCGCCGGGCTGGATCAAGTTCGTCGAGACCTTCTACCCCGACTACATGGCGAACCTTTCCACCTGTAAGAGCCCCCAGCAGATGATGGGCGCGCTCATCAAGAGCTACTTCGCCCAGAAGGAAGGGATCGACCCGGCCAAGATATTCAGCGTCTCGGTGATGCCCTGCACCGCCAAGAAGTTCGAGTGCGGCCGCGGCGAAATGGGACGCGACGGCGTTGCGGACGTGGACGCCGTGCTGACCACCCGCGAGCTGGCCCGGATGATCCAGATGCGCGGGCTCGACCTGCGCGACCTCGAACCCTCCCACGCCGATACGCCTTTCGGCGAGCGGACCAGCGCCGGGAAAATCTTCGGCGCCTCCGGCGGCGTGATGGAGGCGGCGATCCGCACGGCCCACTACCTGTTGACCGGCGAAGAACTGGAGAAGTTGGAGGTCCAGAACGTCCGTGGTTTCGACGGCGTCAAGGAAGCGCAGGTGACCATCGGCGATCTGACCGTTGGCGTGGCCGTCGCCAGCGGGCTGGGCAACGCCCGCAAGCTGCTGGAGGAGATCCGCAACGGCCGCGACGACCTGCACTTCATCGAGGTGATGACCTGTCCCGGCGGTTGCATCGCCGGGGGGGGGCAGCCCCAGGGCGGCGACACCGACGCCGTCAAGGGACGCATGAACGCCCTGTACCGCATCGACCGCGACGACAAGATACGGGTCTCCCACGAGAACCCCGACGTGGTGCGGCTGTACCAGGAGTTCCTCGGCGAGCCCCTGGGCGAGAAGAGCCACCACCTGCTGCACACGAAGTACGAGAAGCGCGAAGCGATCCTCTAGTCGATCCGAAACGTAAGAAGGGCGGCGGACTTTTGCGTCGGCCGATCTTCTTCGAGGAACACACGTGGCGAGCCTGGACAACAAACCGCTGATCCGCACGATCAAAGAGCGCTGCCGGGTGTGCTACACCTGTGTCCGCGAGTGCCCGGCCAAGGCGATCCGCATTGCCGACGGGCAGGCGGAGGTACTGACCGAGCGCTGCGTGGGCTGCGGCAACTGCGTGCGGGTGTGCAGCCAGAACGCCAAGTGCGTCCTCGACGAGAAGCCCGACGTGTGGTCGCTGCTGGCCGGGCAGGAGAAGGTCGCGGCGATCGTGGCGCCCAGCTTCCCCGCCGAGTTCACCGAGGTGGAGTTTCCAGGCTTCGTCGGGGCCCTGCGACAGATGGGCTTCGAACTGGTCTCCGAGGTGGCCGTCGGGGCCGACCTGGTGGCCGACCGGTACGCCCGGTTGATGCGCGAGACCGACGACTGCAAGCAGCGGTTCATCGCCACCACCTGCCCGGCGATTGTAGGCTATATCGAGCGGTACCACCCCGACCTCATCCCGAGCCTGGCGCCGATCGTTTCTCCCATGGTCGCCAACGCCCGTGCGTTGCGAAGCCTTCACGGGCAGGACCTGAAGATCGTATTCATCGGCCCGTGCATCGCCAAGAAGGGCGAGATGACCTCCGGCGAGGATGCCGAGATCGACGCGGCGCTGACGTTCCGCGAACTGCGTGACATGTTCGCGGAAATGGAACTGGACCTCAGCGGCGCCGAGCCCAGCGACTTCGACCCGCCCCGCGCCGGGGCCGGGGCGCTGTTCAGCATATCCCGCGGGTTGCTGCAGGCGGCGAACATCCAGGAGGACCTCATCAGCGGGGACGTCGTGGCGGCCGAGGGTCGCACGTCGTTCACCGAGGCGATCAAGGAGTTCGAGGCCGGAGACCTGGATGCCAAGCTTCTGGAGGTCCTCTGCTGCAAGGGTTGCATCATGGGGGCGGGGATGACCAGCGAGGACCCGCTGTTCAGTCGTCGCAGCCGCGTGAGCCAGTACGTGCGAAGACGGATCGCCGATGCCCTGGACGGCGGTTGGCGAAGCGCGGCCGAGCAGTTTGCCCAACTCGACCTCAGCCGGAGCTATCGCGAGGACGACCAGCGCATTCCCGTGCCGTTCGACGACGAGATCCGCATGATCATGGCCCGGATGGGCAAGGAGCAGCCCGAGGACGAACTGAACTGCGGCGCGTGCGGGTATGAAACCTGTCGCGAGCACGCGGTGGCGATCTTCAAGGGCCTGGCCGAGACCGAGATGTGCCTGCCGCACACCATCGAGCAGTTGCGTTCGACCGTCAAGGAACTCGCCTCGTCCAACGACCAGCTCGCCAGCACGCATGAAGCGCTGATGCTTTCGGAGCGCCTCGCCAGCATGGGGCAACTGGCGGCGGGTATCGCCCACGAGGTCAACAACCCCCTCGGGGTCGTGCTGCTCTATGCGCACCTG
>JBKHHV010000248.1:0-5813 GCA_046539005.1 Phycisphaerae bacterium | reverse complement strand
CCAACTGCACCATCGAGACCCGTTACTTCAGCCCGGGCTGGTGGGGCCGTGCCGAGCCGATCTACGTCACCGCGATCCATCGCGCCAAGGAAACCGAACTCGGCCGCGTGCGCAACGTGCGGTTCAGCAACTGCCTCTGCCGCAGCGAGAACGGCGTCTTCATCGCCGGCAGCGAAGACTCGCTCATCGAGGACCTGGTGCTGGACAACGTGCGGGTCGAGATCGACAAGTGGAGCAAATGGCCCGGCGGCGTTCACGACCGACGTCCCTGCATGGTCAACGACACCAGCTTCGGCATCGACTGGTGCAAGGACGAGGGCATTACCGAGCACCCCACGGCCGGCGTTTATGTGCAGCACGCCCGCAACACGCTGCTGCGGAATGTGGAGGTGGTGTGGGGCGAGAACACCCAGGACTACTGGGGACACGCCCTGGACGCCGAGAACGCACCCGGGCTGCGGCTGGAAGGCTTTCGCGGCGAGGCCGGCAAGCCCGGCCTGGATGCACAGAAGATAGAGTGAGCCACGGGACCAGCCAGTGAAATCGCATACCGACATCGTCTTCAAGCCGACTCCGCAGGTGGACCTGCTGCTGGACGTGCACCTGCCCGAGGGGGAGGGTCCGTTCCCGGTGATCTCCTGGATCTGCGGCGGCGGCTGGAAGGGCATGAACAAACGGGGCGCCCTGGGCGTGGTGGGCTGCCTGGTCGAGGCCGGCTTTGCCTTGGTCGCCGCCAACTACCGGGTAACCGGGCAGGCCCCCTGGCCGGCCCAGATCGAGGACTGCAAGGCCGCCATCCGCTGGGCCCGCGCCCACGGAGGGCAATACGACCTGGACACCGACCGCTTCGGCGTCATCGGCGACTCGGCCGGCGGGCACCTGGCCGCCCTGGTCGCAGCGGCCGGCGAGGCACGACAGTTCGACGTCGGCGAGCACCTCGACCAGTCGTCGGGGGTCATCGCCGCGGTGCCGATCTATCCGCCGACCGACTTCCCCCGCTGGAACGGGCCCCTGCTGCCGGAGATCACCGCCCTGCTGGGCGGGAGTATCCAGGAGGTGCCTGCCGTCGCCGTCGAGGCCAGCCCGATCACCTACGTCTCGCCGGATACCCCGCCGCACCTGCTGATCCACGGGGCCGAGGACGACATCGTGCCGACCGAGCAGAGCTACCTCTACCGCAACGCCCTGGAAGCGGCGGGCGTGGAAGTGACGCTGCACGTGCTGCCCGGTGTCGGGCACGAGGGCGAAAAGGTCTACCCCAACCCCGACGTGCAGGGCTGGGTCACCGACTTCTTCAACAAACACCTGACCGGAGAGACACCATGAGCTACCACGACGTCACTGAATACGGGGCCGTCGGCGACGGCAAGACGGTCAACACCTCGGCGATTCAGAAGGCCCTGGACGAGGCCTCCACCGCCGGCGGCGTGGTGCTGGTGCCGGCCGGCGTGTTCGTCAGCGGGACGCTGCACCTGCGAACCAACGTAGCCTTGGAGGTCGCGCCCGGGGCGACGCTGAAGGGCTCCGGCGACCTGGCGGACTACCCGCCCACCCAGGACGAGCGTTACGGTGACCGCCATATGCACCATTTCATCGTCGCCCACGACGTGCACGACGTCACCATCCGCGGCGGCGGCATCATCGATGGCAACGGACCGGCCTTCTGGCACGAACGAAAAGGCCCGCGAACCTGGATCGGCGCCAGGAAGCCCCGGGTGAGCCCGATGTTCGACTTTGTCCGCGTGCAGGACCTTCGCATCGAGAACATTACCGTTACCAACTCCCCGGGCTGGACGATCCACCCGCACCTGTGCGACCGCGTGTGGATCCGCGGGATCAAGCTGGTCAACGACATGTTCGGGCCCAACACCGACGGGATCGACGTCAACGGCTGTCGGGACGTGATGATCTCCGACTGCTACATCGAGTGCGGCGACGACGCCATCGTCCTCAAGACCACCCACGATTCGCGCTCGCTGGAGCGCGTCACCGTGACCAACTGCATCATCAAGACCAACTGCGTGGGGCTTAAGCTGGGCGCCAATGAGAGCGTCCACGACATGCGGCAGATCACCTTCTCCAATTGCGTGGTTTACAACTCCACTCGCGCCGTCGGCCTCTACAACTGGCGCGGCTGCACGCAGGAAGACATCGCCGTCAGCAACATCGTCTGCGACACCGACTGCGGGATGATCCTCAATCGGCCGATCCACATCGACCTGCGGCATGCCGAGTTCGAGCCCGGCGTGCTCCGCAACGTGCAGATCAGCAACTTCGTCGCCCGCACGGACGGCCGCATCCTGATGACCTGCGCCGACGGCTACCGCTGCGAGAACGTTACCCTTCGTGACGTGCGGCTCAGCTACCCCATCGTGGACGACCCGGCCCCCACGGCCCCGGACGCCACCAGCCACCAGTTCAGCATGCACTCCCCCGAAGCCCGCGCCGCGAGGTCGGCCGTCGTGGCCGAGAACATCACCAACCTCGTCATCGACGGGCTGGCGATCGACTGGCCCAGCGGCGAGGCCCCCGAGGGCTGGAGCGGACCCAAAACCGCCAACGGCGACGATCGGCCATACCCCGGCCGAGACGAAAACGCCGGCGATCCGCCCATGAACGTCCTGTGGGCCCGGGGATGCCACGGCGGATACGTCCGGGCACCCATGGCCGAGCCCCTCGGCGGGGCCGACCGATACGACATTGCCGATTCGACTCTGGAAATCTGACGCATCGCCCGAAGAGCCGGCGGGTTCGGAGAGTCTAAGCGGGAGAGCCTGCCGGGCGCCATCAAGGGCGTTCTCGGGGTCTTCGGGCCGATGCTGGCAGTGTCGGCCCTGTGGCTGGGACTCCGGCCGTTCGGCATCCGCATCTCCGACGGAGTGGGCATTTCCTTGTGTCTGCTGGCGGCGGTTGTCGGCTTCGGGATCGGCATATCTCAGGAGGCCAGACGGCCGACACTGCCACCGCCCGAGCCGCGGGAGTGAGCCGCGACCGGGTACTTCCTGCCTCTAACCTCAGACCTCGGACCTCGGACCTCTCTTACGGCAGGTAAGCGCCATACTCGCGGAGGCTGCTCCGCAGTGCGTCGGTGTCCAGTGCGTGGATGTCCGGGGCGTCGGCCTCGCAGCACATCGCCGCGGCAAGTCCGGCCGCCTCGCCGGTGCACAGGCACACCGGCATCACCCGCGTGGAGCCCTGCACCGGCCGATCGGTCGAGATGCTCCGCCCCGCCACCAGCACATTCGCCAGTCCTTTCGGCGTCAGGCACCGGTAGGGGATTCCGTGCGACTGGCCCTTCTTGAGGTGGATCGAACCGGACGCACCCCGGTTCCAGCCTTCCATCGCCCGGGCGATCTCGCTTTGCTTGTGGTGGATGTCCACGAAGTAACAGTTGCGGGCGATCTCGTCGTCGAAGCTGCGGGTGTTGACGTAGTCGTCCACGGTCAGTTCGTAGTCGCCCACGACCCGCCGGGTCTCGCGGATGCCCATCAGGGCACCGGTCTGGGCGAGCCAGGCGTCGCCGAACGCCTCGGGGGCGAACTCGGCACACGCGTCGCGCCACGCCTTGGCCTGCTTGCGGCCGTGGATGAGCGCCCGCGAAATGCTCGCCGGGTCGGTGTTGTCCACGTCCCAGATATGTCCGGCGTTAAAGCCCACCGCCCCAGGCCCGAGGATACTGTTGCAGGCGTGGTCGTCGGGGATCAGGTCGGCGTACTTGCCGGAGGCGATGATGTCCCGCAGCACCTCATGCCCGTGCGGGGAGTGCTTGATGCCCTTGACGAACAGGTACCCGTACATGTCCACGTTGGTGAGCATGAAGCAGTGGGTCGCCGGCTGAAGGTCGCCGGTCTCGTCGCCCTTGTGGAACTCGCCACCGGCCCAGGCAACCAGGTCCGCGTCGCCCGTGCAGTCGACGAAGACCGGGGCTTTCAGCGCCGTCAGCCCGGACTTGTTGGCAACCAGCACCGCCTCCACGCGGCCGTCCTCGCTGGTCTCCACCCCCGCGGCGAACGTATGGAACAGCACCTCCACGCCGGCTTCGGTAACGAGGTCGTCGTAGACGCGCTTGAGGTGCTCGGGGTCGATGGGCACCCAGTCGAACCGGTCTTTGGGCAGGTGGGACATGCCGGCCATGGTCTCCTTGAGCACGCGCTCGGCGAGCCCGGAGTAGATGATCCTCTCCTTGTCGGTGAACGGGCACCACGCCGGCACCAGCCCGCTGGTCCCCATGCCCCCCAACGCCCCGGTCTGCTCGATGAGCAGCGTGCGGCGGCCCTCGCGGGCAGCGGCCACGGCTGCGGTGACTCCCGACGGTCCCCCGCCGGCGACGACGACGTCCCATTCCTGCAGGGGGACCCGTCGTTGTTTCAGTGTGTATTCGCTCACGATAGCCTCAATTGCCTGTGGTTCTCTGCGATGGGCACGCCTGTCGCCCTGCCCCGGCCGCCCGGCCGACGGGCGAGAGTATACCAGACGTGCGGCCGGGGGTCGAATCGGGTGAAACCAGGGCGCTCGAGGCGGCGGAAGGATGGAACGCCGACGTTTCCCAACTCGTTCATATAGCGGACTTAGCTGATTACGGGAGGCTACCCGATGCGTACAGGACTCATTGCGATTGTGGCGGTTCTGGGGGCGGTTGCGGCCGGCTGTCAGGACGGCGGCGGTGGCTCAGACCAGGCGACGCAACAGAGCGGAAGCGGAAAGGGATGTGCCGTGGACAGAACAGACGCCGAATGGCGAGAGAAACTGACCGACGAACAGTACCAGGTGCTGCGGGAGCAAGGCACCGAACGTGCCTTCACCGGCAAGTACTGGGATACCAAGAAGCCCGGCACCTACGTGTGTGCCGGGTGCGGGCAGGCGCTGTTCAAGTCCGGACAGAAATTCGACTCCGGCAGCGGTTGGCCCAGTTTCTGGGCACCGGCCGACAGGAAGGCCGTCGATACGCAGGAAGACCGGAGTTCGTTTTCCGTGCGGACCGAGGTGCACTGCAGCAACTGCGGGGGGCACCTGGGTCACGTGTTCGACGACGGACCAAAGCCCACCGGGCTTCGATACTGCATCAACTCAGCCTCGCTCGAACTGGTCGAGGCGGATGAGGGTCCGTCTGCTCAAGACGACCAGTGACCGGGAAGCAGCGATCCCCGGCCGGTTGCACCCCGCGCAGCCGGCTGTGGGATCCGGTTGCAGGTTCTCTGTGGGGCGATCACCGGCACAGAAGCAGGCACACGGCCGCTACGAATGCCACCAGAAGCAGGACGACTCCGATTTGCTGGAAATACCCCAGAAACGAGCGGGTTTCGCTACCCGTATACATAACAGCCCTTCCTCACGAACAGAAAGCAAGCGAGATACCACCTCCGTGAAGACGTGATGGTCGCCCGTCGCGAAAGACCTCCGGCGGGGCCGACCTCATCCGTGATAGTCCTATTCTACGCACATTCGCCCAGGCGCGAAGGGGCAAACTCTGCGCTTTATGAAACATGCCGGGGAATTCTTAACGCCCTCTTGACGTTGCCCAGAAAATGCCTGCATTCCGGGCGGATAGTCAGGTCTGAACGTCGGCATAGACAGTGCTTCTCCCGGCCAAGCGAGAGGGCAAGCTACAGGACGAAGGTAATATGGTTCTTCAGATAGCAGGCAGACTACTCAGAAAAACCCACGACGCATTCTTCCGTCACGTTCACGGTGGACGGCTCATCTACAACACCTCCTGGGAGGATCCGCGCATCGACCGGGAGCTGCTGGAACTGGACGGCGACAGCAAGGTGGTGATGATTACCTCCGCCGGCTGTAATGCGCTGGATTATCTG
>JBKHHV010000247.1:0-5834 GCA_046539005.1 Phycisphaerae bacterium | reverse complement strand
ATTGGCGCAGTATCTGCCTTGAACCCGTGCAGTGCTTCGGTAGGGCGGGCAGCTTGTCTACCCGCCGGAAAGACGGCGCTTGCCCCTCACCCGGCCCTTCGGGCCACCCTCTCCCCGGGGAGAGGGGGTTGCCTTTCCCCTGCCTTGGGGGAAGTGCCTGCAAAGCAGGCGATGGCGTCGCAAACGGCCGCCTATCGGGTCCGGAAGCTACTCCGACTTACGTGTCTCGCCGTCGCGGGGCCATTCGCCGGTGAGGATGTATCGGGCGTATTTGCTGTCGACGCCGTCGATTTCCAGTTCGAGCATCTCCTTGGCAGCTGCGCGAGCTTCCTTGTCCCGGCCGGTGTTGCGGGCCAGGAACGCCTTGACCATCAGCAGACTGCTCTTGTCGTTGTCGGTAACGCCGCGTTCGATGCGCTTGTCGATCTGCTCCAGTTGCGAAGCCACCCGTTCCTTGCCGAGCAGGGCTTCCACGTCGACCTTGGTTCTCACCAGTCCCGGGAACAGCCGCAGCGCCTTGCGTAGCTGCCAGGCGGCCGAGAGGGGTTCGTCGGCCCCCATCAACGACAGCGACATGCCCACGCGGGCCAGCGGATTGCGCGGATCGGCGATGCTCGCCAGTTCGTATCGGCCGGCTGCGTCGTAGAACTTGCCCTCGGCGAGCTTGGTCTCGGCCCGGCGCATGTTGGTGTTGAACAGGTCGCGTCCGCTTCCGGCAAGGCTGTGGATCACGACGCCCTCGCGGCGGTCCATCTCCACGCGGGGCTGCTCCTTCCCGCGATCCACGGTCGTCCGCAGGTACTGCACCTCGGCCTCTCCGCGGGCCTGGGCAAGGTTCGCCATCACCTCCAGGAAGATATCCTGACCCTTCTGGAGCACGTAGCGGTCGCGCCCGGTTTCGCTTCGGCTGACGTCGATGCCCTGGTTGCCGTCCAGCAGCGCCCGGGGGCGGCGCGTGCTCTGTTCGATCCGCTGCTCGACGGTGTCCCGGGTCACGTCGGAGCCCTCGTGCCCCAGCAGTCCGGACTCGGCCAACTCCCGGGCGAGTTCGAGACGGTCGCGGGTGCGGGCCACGCCGAACAGCGCCCCCGACCCCGGCTGCGAGACCACTCGCCGAGCGGTCAGCGACTTGTCCAGCCGCGTGCCGTAGCGCTCGCCGCGGGTACTCTGTTCGATCTCAGGCGTCGTGTCCAGCAACTCGCCCCGCGGGGGCACCTGCGTGCCGTATTCCTCCAGCGACTGGCGGTACAGCCGTTCGCCGGCGTCGCTGGTCAGCAGCGTGCGGCGCTCGTTGGCCAAGTCGGCCGCGGTGCGCCCGCCGCGGATTTCCGGCAGTCTCAGCACGGTACGGCTGGTGTCGCGATAAATGCCCGGGTCGTAGGTCCGCCCGTGCAGCACGTCCCCCAGGCCCACCGATTGCCGGCGGAAGCCCGCCAGGTCGGCCGACGGCACGTCCACCTGCAGTTGGTCGGCGGCATCGTAGCCCACCTGCCCGCGGAACCGCGCCAGCCCGGACACCTGCCCGGTGACCAGGCGGTTGCCGTAGTCCAGTTGCGTGTTGACGCCCCGATTCCCGCCGGTGACGGTGTTGTATCCCCCGCTGCCGACCTGATAGTTGGAGTCCAGCGCCTGGCCGGTGTTCCGCTGACGGACCTGGGCAGGGCTCAACTGCACCGCCCCCAGGACCACCACGGCCGTCAGTGCCGCGGCGGTCCAGGACGATCTGTTCGTGAGCCGTTTCATGATTGTCTCCGGCATCCTCGATGAAGGACGCGGGAGTGCAGTACGCTGTTCGGCGAGGGGCACAACAGCCCTCGAGCCGCTACCTTATTATAGTCGTCCCAGGCGGCCGCCAAGTTCCGCTTTTGCGGATAGTTGGAATCCCGCGCGGGCGGCGGGGGCGCCCCTGCTCCTCGCATCGGCACCGAACCCCTTGTGAGTGATTGATTTTTCTTCCTTGCCCTGGCGAGCCGGCGCTGTCACAAAACGCCCCTCGGCTGGCGAGACGAAGTGCTAGGATGACAATGTAGGCCGGGGGAACGGACCCCGGACGGCGGACGGGCGGACGGCGGCGGCTTTCTTTGAATGTCTCTGCCCCCGATTGCCGATTAAACACGGGAAATCAAGCCCGCAAGGATCGTTTGCGCAGAGGGTTGTCTACCTCGTCATTGCGGGTGACACACCATGCCACTGAAGGACGGATCGACTCGATGCGACCCCTACGAACATTCACCATAGAACCCAACCTTCCCGAACCGCTGCGCCCCCTGCTGGAGATCGCCTACAACCTCCGCTGGAGTTGGGACGGCGACGCCCAGGAACTGTTCCGCCGGCTGGACGCGGTCGGGTGGGAGAACTGCTACCACAACCCCGTGCAGATGCTTGGGACCATCGACCAGCAGCGGCTGGAAGACATGGCCGCCAACGAAGGCTTCCTGGCGCACCTGCATCGCGTCCACCAGGACCTGCGGGACTACCTGGAGAAGCCCGGCTGGTGGTCGCGAACCTACGGGGGCGACCGCACCCCGCAGGTGGCGTACTTCTGCGCCGAGTTCGGCATCACCGAGTGTCTGCCGATCTACTCCGGCGGGCTGGGCGTGCTCGCCGGCGACCACCTCAAGAGCGCCTCGGAACTGGGCATCCCGCTCGTGGGAGTGGGGCTGCTGTACCAGCAGGGCTACTTCCGTCAGCGTCTCAACGCCGACGGCTGGCAACTGGAACTGTTTCCCCGCAACGACTTCCACAACATGCCGGCCACGCTGCTGCGAGACGAGAACGAACAGCCCGTGCTGGTGGAGGTCGACTTCCCCGACCACGTCGCCCGGGCCCAGGTGTGGGTGGCCAACGTGGGACGCATCAAGCTGTACCTGCTGGACTCCAACGTGCCGGACAACACCCCCGAGGACCGTCACATGACCGCCCAGCTCTACGGCGGCGACCAGGAGATGCGGATCCGCCAGGAGATCCTGCTGGGAATCGGCGGGGCACGGATGCTGCGGACGCTGGGCATCGAGCCCAAGGCGTTCCACATGAACGAGGGACACTCGGCATTCCTGGCGCTGGACCGCATCCGGACGCTGATGGCCAATGAGCAGATGTCCTTCGACGAGGCGAAGGTGGCGGTGTCCGAGTCGACCGTGTTTACGACCCACACGCCGGTACCGGCCGGCAATGACGCCTTCGAGCCCTGGCTGGTGGATAAATACTTCAGCCACCTGTGGGGGCACCTGGGGCTGTCGCGCGACCAGTTCCTCGACCTGGGACGCCAGGAACCCGGCAACCGGGACGAGCCGCTGAACCTCACCGTGCTGGCACTGCGTCTGAGTACCTACCGCAACGGCGTGAGCAAACTGCACGGCGACGTCAGCCGCAAGCTGTGGGCCAACGTCTGGCGCGGCGTGCCTACCAACGAAGTGCCGATCGACCACATCACCAACGGCATTCATACCCGTACGTGGATCAGCCACGACATGGCCTCGCTCTACCAGCGCTATCTCGGGCCCGGCTGGCACGAACAGCCGGCCGACAAGGAAGTGTGGTCGGGCGTGGAACACATTCCCGACACCGAACTGTGGCGCACCCACGAGCGACGACGGGAACGGCTGGTGGCGTTCGCCCGGCGCCGGTGCGTGCAGCAACTCGCCAAGCGCGGCGCCAGCCCCGTCGAACTCGCCCAGGCAGAGGAAGTGCTGGACCCCGAGGCGCTGACCATCGGGTTCGCCCGGCGGTTCGCGACCTACAAGCGGGCGAACCTGATCCTGGCGGACATCGAACGGCTCAAGCGGATCCTCAACAACACCGATCGCCCGGTGCAGATCATCATGGCCGGCAAGGCCCACCCCCGCGACAACCCGGGCAAGGACCTGATCCGGCAGATCATCCACACCGCCCGCATGCCGGAGTTCCGGCGGAACCTGGTGTTCATCGAGGACTACGACATGAACGTCGCCCGCTACCTCGTGCAGGGCGTGGACGTGTGGCTCAATACGCCGCTTCGACCGATGGAGGCATCGGGCACCAGCGGCATGAAGGCGGCCGCCAACGGAGCCCTCAATGTCTCGATCCCCGACGGCTGGTGGGCCGAAGGTTACGACCCCACCGTAGGCTGGACGATCGGCTCGGGCGAGTCGTACGACGACCTGCAGTACCAGAACAACGTCGAGTCCCAGGCGCTCTATGACCTGATCGAGAAGGAAATCGTGCCGCTGTTCTACGACCGCGGGCGCGACAACCTTCCCCGGGGCTGGATCTCCAAGATGCGCTCAGCGATGAGCAAGCTCGCCCCCGAGTACTCCACCAACCGCATGGTCCGGAACTACGCCGAGCGTTTCTACGCCGCGGCCGCCCGCAACTGGGACCACCTCACCGAGAACGGCATGGAGAAGGCCCGGGGCATCCATCAGTGGAAGCAGCACCTCTACCACAACTTCGATGCCCTGCGGATCGAGACCGTCTCCGACAGCATGGACGAGGACGGCAGCGGACCCGTGGTGGGTCGCGACCTGCGGGTCGAAGCGGTGCTGAACCTGGGCGAACTGAGCCCCGAGGACCTGACGGTGCAACTGTACTACGGGCCTCTGGACGAAGACGGGCAACTGTCGGCCGGGCAGGCCAAGACCATGGACCTGATGGATACCGAGAACGCCAGCAAGGTCCGCTACGGGACCGACATGCCCTGCGACCGCTCCGGCAAGACCGGATACACCGTCCGCGTACTGCCGACCCACGAAGACGTGCCGATCCCGCTGGACCTCGGGCTGCTCCGCTGGGCATGACGCCCGTCCGCTAGAGGGGTGCCCCTCAGAGAGCGATCCGCCCGGACCCCACACGTTCGGGCGGCGGGGCGCTTTTGCGCAGACCCGCCGGGGGCGACAGCGAGAAACAATTCCGGCAGGCGTCAGACGCCCGGTCTCCCCGCTTCGACGGGAGGCGGCTTCGAGACGGCGGCGATCTTGCCCCTTTTTCGCTTTGACTTACGCCCCGCAGCTCCGATAATAGTGTCGGAAACCGAGCCATCAGCCGGTGTACGATGATGCGGACAGAAAACACCACCACGACGACGACGTGCTGACAAGCCGCTGGGAGACATCCCGGCCGGCGCGTCTGTCGTGGGTCTGTCCGACCCTCGCGCACCGGCTTTTTGTTTGTCCCCGACGCGTCCGCCCGGATGGGACCCCAGCCGACAGGAGAAGGTCATGAGCGTCAAGGTGACACTGCCCGACGGAAGCAGCAGAGAATTCGACTCTTCGGTGACCCCCGCCGACGTGGCCGAGGACATCTCCTCCGGCTTGGCGCGGGCGGCCGTCGCCGCGGAGGTGGACGGAGCGATGGTCGACCTCACCACGCCGCTCACCACCGGCAGCCATGACGTGCGCCTCCTGACCAATCGCGATCCGGAGTCCCTGGAAGTGCTGCGGCACACGACCGCCCACGTGCTCGCCCAGGCGATGGTCCGCCTGTTCGGAAAGGACGTCAAGTACACCATCGGCCCGGCGCTGCTGGACGACTTCCAGTACGGCTTCTATTACGACTTCGACCTGCCGCGTGCGATCTCCGGCGAAGACCTGCAGAAGGTCGAGTCCGAGATGAAGAAGATCGTCAAGGAGAAGCTGCCCATCGAGCGCATCGAGATGCCCGTCGATGAGGCCAAGCAGGCGATGCGCGACATCGGCCAGGACTACAAGGCCGAGATGATCGACGACCTTGTGGCGACCGAGAACGTCCGCACCGTCAGCTTCTATCGCCAGGGCGACTTCATCGACATGTGCCGCGGTCCCCACCTGCCCCACACCGGCAAGGTCCAGGCGTTCAAGCTCGTCTCCACGGCCGGGGCC
>JBKHHV010000246.1:0-5842 GCA_046539005.1 Phycisphaerae bacterium | reverse complement strand
AAGCGTGAGCCCCGGAGGGGCGGCACGAGTTCATAACTGCGAGACAACATGTTTCTCCGCTTCGCGTAGAAACATGGCACCCAGCAGGCCGAGAAGCATGGCACCCGGGCACGCCAATTCCGGCCCCCTTTCGGATTCCGTCCAAGGCCCCCATCGCCTGCTGCGCAGGCACTTCCCCCGAGGCGGGGGAAGGGTTTCTGCCCCGCCGGGCAACGCCAAGTCGCTTCTGTTCCGCCCTGAAAGGGCGGTGGCGTGTGGCCGGGGGCGTAAGCACTCGGGAACGCTACTGCTTGGTGTCTCCCTGCCAGGGCAATCGGCCCCATGGCCAGGGCCAGGAGCTGGAAGGTTGGGGCACCAGCAGGGCGATGCGGTCGGGTGTGACGGAGATGTCCAGCGGCGTGTTGGGTCCGGGGTCTCCGTCGGCCTGGGAGGGCACCTCGCCGCCGGGTGATTCGATGCGGGCGTTTCGGAACTGGCGGTAGACCACGTCGCCCTTCCAGGGGTGAAGTCGCAGCAGCGTCCAGGCCGCGTGCAGCATCAGCCCGGTCTGCTCGCGACAGCGGAAGATCACCAGGTCCAGCAGCCCGTCATCGAAGACCGCGTCGCGGCAGATCCGCAGCCCGACGGCATAGCGCGAGATGTTCCCCACGAACGCCAGGCCGTAGTCGTTGAAGATTTCTTCCCCGTCGGCGACGACGCGCATCTTCGGGAAGTCGTGCTCCCAGAAAGTCCGCCAGATCGGCCAGAAGTAGCTCAGGTGCGAAATATGCCCCCGTCGGCTGCCGGCGAGTCGGCGCACGACCTCGCCGTCGAAGCCGATTCCAAGAATCAGCAGAAAATTTTGGTCGTTGATGCGCCCCACATCGCAATGCATCACCTGTCCGTTCTTGAGCACCTCTACAATTCCCCGCGGGTTGCCGGGCATTTTCAGTTCGCTGGCGAGCAGGTTTTCGGTCCCCCCCGGGTAGGGCACAATGGGCACCTCGGTGCCCGCCAGCCCGTTGGCAACCTCGTTTACGGTGCCGTCTCCGCCCCAGACCAGCACGGCCGCGGCGGCGTCCTTGATTTGGCGGGCGTAGCGTGTGGCGTCTCCCGGGGCGGTGGTGTTGTACTCCACCATGGGCAGCGATGCCCGTCGCATGTGGGCCCGCAGTTCGGCCAGCAGGCGTTTGCGTCCCCCGTATCCGCTTTTGGGGTTGATGAGCAGATGAACGGGTCGGGTCGAGTCGGCCTGGATCATTGCGCCTCCTGCAGAGGAATCAGTTGGCATTGAACATCCTGTCCGGACCATTATAATACTCGGTTTGCCGAACAAGCAATTACGACGCCGGCGGCCATGATGGTCGCTTCGAGGAGAGAAGACATATGGATCAGGCTCTGCAGAACGAGATTTCCGAGATCGCCGCAAAGGACAGTTGGTCGGCCGAGGACCAGGAAGCCCTGCTGGGGCGGGTAGCCCAGTTGTCGGACCCCGTCGGCCGACTGGCGACGATGCTCCGGGAGATGGAAAGCGAGAGCCCCGAGCCCAAGGGGACCGCGGCGCTGAAGATCGGCATCCTGCGGTACATGCTGTGCCGTTTCCAGGGGGCTCTGGACGTGCTCGCCAACGCCACCGACAACAAGGACCGCCACTGGTTCCAGGCGATGAGCCTCAAGCACCTGCGCCGCTACGCCCAGGCGATCGAGGAATTCGACCGCGCCGAGTCCCGCGGGTGGGACGCCACCGAGGCCGGCGTGCAGAGAGCCGAATGCCTCGTGCTGGACGGGCAGCTCGACGAGGCGGCCGCGGCGTTGAAGAAGCTGGAAAGCTCGGCCGGCAGCACCGCCGACTTCCTGTACGTCAAGGGCATGCTGCTGGAACTGCAGGGCGCCGCCGAGGACGGGGCGAGCCTGTACGTCCAGGCCCGTGAGATCGCCCCCCAGCATGCCGGGGCGATCTTCCGCCTGGCGTATTTCTACGACCTCCACGGTGAAGAGGACGAGGCGATGGAACTGTATCGCAAGTGCATCGCCCGTTCGCCCGTGCACGCCAACGCACTGCTGAACCTGGCGGTCCTCTACGAGGACGCCGGCCAATACGACAAGGCCGTCGGGTGCGTCCGCCGCGTGCTGGCGATCAACCCCAACCACCTGCGGGCGAAGCTGTTCCTCAAGGACGCCGACGCCTCGCGCGACATGTACTACGACGAGGACCAGGCCCGGCGGATCGCCAAACGCAACGCCGTGCTGGACATCCCCGTGACCGACTTCGAACTCAGCGTCCGGGCCCGCAACTGCCTCAAGAAGATGAACATCCGCACCCTCGGCGACCTGGTGAAGATCACCGAGTCGGAACTGCTGGGCTACAAGAACTTCGGCGAGACGTCCCTCAAGGAGATCAAGGACATGCTCTCGGCGAAGGGCCTGCGGCTGGGGCAGGCACTGGAGGAAGGCAGCGAACTGACCATCCCCACCAAGCCGGTCGCCTCCGCACCGGTCGTGCAGGGCGCCGACGAGAGCGTGCTGAACACCCCGGTCGATCACGTGGAGTTCAGCGTGCGTGCCCGCCGGGCGCTGGAGACCCTGGGTATCCGCACCATGGGCGATCTGGCCGCCAAGACCGAGGCCGAACTGCTGGCGTGCAAGAACTTCGGGCAGACCAGCCTCAACGAGATCCGCCAGCGTCTCAACGAGTATGGGCTGGACCTTCGCGACCCCAACGCCTGAGTGCGACCGCCGACGGCGGCGGCGTGGCGGGAGGAACGGATTCCGACAATGCACAGGAAGCTGCGAGCATTGAAAGCGTTGTGGGAGCCGGTGTTCCGGCCGTGTGCGATCCTCGCGGCCGCCTGTTTGCTGTCGGCGATGATCCTCACCAGTTGCGCCCGCAAAGAAGACGCCATCGCCGAGCTTGCCCAGCCACTGGCGAAGCCCGAATCCCCCGATCTGCGGGTGCTGCTGACCAATAGCCCCGCCCCGGTTGCGAAAATCGCCACCACCGGCGGGTACCGCCTGCGGGTCGGCACCCGAACGCTTACCGCATCGCAGGGAACCTCCGGTGACCTGGTCGCCACCCACACCGGCGGACGGTGGAGCTTCAACGGACTGCAGGCCGAGACCGGCGTCGCCATGCTCGAACCGCTGGGCGACTCGCTGGTGAAGCTCAACGGCGTGGCGTACCGGGGCTCGCTGCGGCTGATCCCGGCCGGTCCCAACAGCCTCCGGGTCGTGAACGTGGTGGACCTGGAACGCTATCTCGCCTCGGTCATCGCCAAGGAGTTGTACTCCCACTGGCACCTGCAGGCGTATCGGGCGCAGGCCGTCGCAGCGCGAACCTTTGCCCTCTATCAGCAGAAGACCTACGGCAGGACGCACGATCACGACGTGCGGGCCGACCAGTCGTCCCAGGCGTATCCCGGCCTCGCCAGCGAGACCGACAAGTCCTGGCAGGCCGTCGAGAGCACCGCCGGGGTCGTGCTGACCTACCCCGTCGAGGGCTCGCTGAGACTGTTCCGCTCCCAATACTCATCCTGCTGCGGCGGACACGTGAACCCCGCCGAGGTCGTGCAGAAGTCGCCCGATATCCCGCCCCTCCAGGGCGGACAGGTCTGCACCGACTGCGGCCGCGGGGAGTTCGCCTCCGCCAAGTACCGCTGGAACCCGGTGACGATCTCCAAGTCGGACGTCTACCGGTCGGTGGTGCGGCGGTATCCCACCCGGTCGCGACGGATCGTCAACATTCACCGCATCGTGACCGATCGCCGCGCACCCCACGGCCGTGCGATCAGCATCAAGCTCTACGACACCCGCGGCAAGGCGATTCGGATGCTGGCCGAGGATCTTCGCGTGTGCCTGCTGCAGGCCGGCGTGCCCGAGGCGAAGAAGCTCTACTCGATGAACTGCCTCATCCTCAATGCCGGCGACGCGTTCGTATTCACCGAAGGCCACGGGTTCGGGCACGGGATCGGCATGTGCCAGTACGGCGCCCAGAGCAAGGCCGCCAAGGGCTGGACAGCCGAGCAGATCCTGGGCTTCTACTACCCGGGCGCCCGCCTGGTGGCCGTTCGCTGAAGGCGGTCACATTACGTTTCTTCGCCGATCTGTTACGCATGAGATATGGGGACAGAGATCTGGGGACACCATACCTAACTATTGACAGGCCGCTGCTGTCTGAGTAGGGTCGTGCCATGGGCAGAATAGCACGAGTGGTTGTTCCGGGGATGGCGCATCACGTCACGCAGCGTGGGAATCGTCGGCAGGAGGTCTTTTTCGGCGGAGACGACTACAGCGCATATCTGTCGTTGATGAAGGAGTGGTGCGACTGCCATGGTGTGCGGGTATGGGCGTATTGCCTGATGCGGAACCACGTTCACCTGGTATTGGTCCCTCCGTCAGAGGCTGCCCTGTGCCGGGCGGTGGGCGAGGCGCATCGTCGGTACACGCGGCGGATCAACTTCCGCGAGGGTTGGCGTGGCCATCTCTGGCAGGGGCGGTTCTGTTCGTTCGTCATGGACGAGCCGTATTTGATGGCCGCGACGCGGTACGTCGAGCGGAATCCGGTGAAGGCGAAACTCGTCAGTGTGGCCGAGGACTGGCCATGGAGCAGCGCGGCGGGGCACGTGGCCGGTCGCGGCGACGCGGTGGCCGAGGGCGAGTGGCTCACCGAGCGCACGGCCGGTTGGGTGTGCCCGTGGCGCGAGTATTTGCAGGCCGAGGACGACGCGGGTCTTGCGGACCTTCTTGGCCGGCACGAGAATACGGGGCGTCCGCTGGGCGAGCGGTCGTTCGTGCAGCGGGTGGGGCGGCTTCTGGGCCGGAACCTGGCACCAAAGAAGCCAGGTCCGAAGCGGAAAGAGGAGAATTAAGTATGGTGTCCCCAGAATTCATGTGTCCCCAGAATTCAGGTTCCACTGACGGATCACCGGCAATCCTCGCAGTGGCGGCAAGATTCCTGGAAGCACCACAGAACGGTCCCGGCAAGAAGGCTCCCCATCGCCGATCCCGTTAAGCGCGTGGTTTCTGTCGCGGCGTCGCCTTGGCGTTCAGCGCTGTTGGGATAGCGAGAAACGCTGAACGGCAAGCCTGGATTCTCCATATCCCACAACCGGATCGAAGGAGATCATCGCAGCGGCTTGGAAAGTGCGGTAAGAAGGAGGGAGCCAGATCGGGGAAAGTCCCCGCCGCCGTAAACCGCCCGAATTGCCCGATGAAACTACTCGGCCGCGTCGTCTCACAGGACAGAAAGGAACCGGTATGGCACTGACTCGCGAAGAAACATCGGAGTTGAGCGGAATGCTGGATATCCTGGAGGACCAAGCCACGACTCGACGCCGTTTCACCTGGGTCGGAGTTGTCGGAGGGGTTATTCTTGCAGCCCTGGGCGTTCAACTGCTCCTGTTGACTGGCAATTTCCCATTGCTGGCATCCATGGTCGAAGCCGACACGATGATATCCAAGGCCGGCGTGTACATCATCGTCTATGACGTACTCCTTGAGGTCGGCGTCTTGGGAGTCGGTATGTTCGCAGCGACCTACGGTGTTGTGCTCGCGTTGAAAAGCGTCATCCGCCGCCAGAATGACCGCCGCATGCTGCTTCTGGTCAAACTCGCCCGTTCTGCGATACCCCGCCGGCAGGAGTAGCTTCTGGGCCGGGACCTGGCACCAAAGAAGCTAGGTCCGAAGCGGAAAGAGGAGAATTAAGTATGGTGTCCCCAGAATTCCCGGAACCTGGCACCAAAGAAGCCAGGTCCGAAGCGGAAAGAGGAGAATTAAGTATGGTGTCCCCAGAATTCATGTGTCCCCAGAATTCAGGTTCCACTGACGGATCACCGGCAATCCTCGCAGTGGCGGCAAGATTCCTGGA
>JBKHHV010000245.1:0-5874 GCA_046539005.1 Phycisphaerae bacterium | reverse complement strand
TCCGGTGAAGATGCGGGCAGTCGGCGGGGTTTCCGCAGCGGCTCGGCCGCCATGCCCGCCCCGCTTCGGTCGCGGCGCTGGACCCACGCCGGCCCGGGGACTAGAATACCCCTGCCGGGAACATCTCCACAGGAGCCGCACGCATGAGCGAGGGCAAAACCTCCCCCAACAGTTTGCAGGACGAGACCTCCATCGAAACACTGCCGGAGTCGCTGCAACGCCGGTTCCGCGCCGACCTGGACGGACAGTCGGCAGACCTCTGCGCACCGGTTGACCTCGACAGGCAGGGCAACTACACCGAGACCTACCTCGTCCTCGCCGACGAGCGGCTGGGGTACTACGTCTCTGCCGATGGTCAGTGGCAGGCCGACTGGACCCCGCTGGAGGAGCTTTCCGACGCGCGGGTGGTCGAGGGGCTGGGGCTGAACCTGCTGCGTCTGCTCCGCAAAGGCCGCGTGGAACGGGAGTTCCGCTACACCATGCGGCACGCGCGGGCGGTGGCCAAGCTGCACCGCGAACTGGAACGACGCCTCGGCAAGGAAGACGCCGAGGAAGAACCCGCCACCGAAGCCTCGGCCGCCCACCTGGAAGAGAAGAAGGTTCGCTGCGAGAACTGCGGGCAGGTGATCCCCGCTTGGGCGGAAACCTGCCCCCGCTGCACCAGCCGCCGCAAGATCCTCCTGCGCCTGCTGGACTACGTGAAACCCTACAGACACCGGGCGCTGACCGGCTTCGGGCTGGCGCTGTCGCTGACGGCCGTGGGGCTCATCCAGCCGGCGCTGCTCAAGCCGCTGGTCAACGAGGGGCTGGGGGCCGCACCGGGCGTCGACCCCCACTATCCGACGGTGCTCAAGTACGTGGGCATCATGGCCGCGCTGCTGGTGTTCTCCACGGTGGGGCGCATGCTGCAGATGCGCCTGATCTTCGGGCTCGGGACACTGGTCAGCCGGGACATCCGCTCCAGCGTCTACCGCCACCTGCACAAGCTGTCGCTGAGCTTCTTCGGCAAGAAGCAGACCGGCAGCCTGGTCACCCGCGTGACCAGCGACGTGGAACGCATCTGGCGGTTCATCGCCTTCATGTTCGTGGACATCATCATCTCCATCCTCACCATCGCCGGGGTGGGCGTGGGGCTGTTCGTCATCAACTGGCGCCTGGCGATGTATGCGCTGATGCCGGTCCCCGTCATGTTCGTGCTGATGGTCATCTTCCATCGCATGCTGCACCGCATCTTCCGGCGGATGTGGCACCGCTTCAGCCAGATGACGGCCGTCATCGCCGACGCATTGCCGGGGGTTCGCGTCATCAAGGCCTTCGGGCAGGAGCGGCGGGAGGTCGGCCGATTTGAAGGACGCAACGATGCGCTGATGCAGCAGGAGATGACTTTCATCTCCTCCTGGACGTTCTTCGGACCGACCATGATGTTCTGCAGCGCCCGGGCGGGCTCATCGTCTGGCTGCTGGGCGGCTGGTGGATCGTTCAGGGCAGGACCGAACTGGGCACGCTGATGGCGTTTACCGGCTACCTGGGCATGTTCATGAGGCCGATCCACATGATCGCCCACATGGACGAGATGCTCAACCGGGCCGCCACCAGTGCCCAGCGGATCTTCGAGATTCTCGACACCGAGCCGGGCATCTACTCCCGCAGCGGCGCCTACAGCAAGGACCGCCTGGAAGGACGCATCGAACTGCGGAACGTCAGCTTCAGCTACGACGGGCTGCGGCGGGTGCTCAAGAACGTCTCGCTGGAGATCGCCCCGGGCGAGATGATCGGCCTGGCCGGGCCCTCCGGCGGGGGCAAGACCACGCTCGTGAACCTGATCTGCCGCTTCTACGATGTGCTGGAGGGGCAGATCCTCATCGACGGCGAGGACGTGCGAAACTACGAGCTGGGCTGCCTGCGGAGGCAGATCGGCGTGGTGCTGCAGGAGCCGTTCCTGTTCCACGGTACCGTCGCCGAGAACATCGCCTACGGCAACGCCGAGGCCAACCTGGAGAGTATCATCCGGGCGGCCCGGGCCGCCAACGCCCACGACTTCATCGTCGGCTTCCCCGACGGGTACGACACGATGGTCGGCGAGCGCGGGCAGTCGCTCTCCGGCGGGGAACGCCAGCGGATCTCCATCGCCCGGGCGATCCTCAACAACCCGCGGGTGCTGATCCTCGACGAGGCGACCAGCTCGGTCGATACCGAGACCGAGAAGCTCATCCAGCAGGCGCTGGACCGGCTGATCGCCAACCGCACGACCATCGCCATCGCCCACCGCCTC
This sequence comes from Phycisphaerae bacterium, assembly GCA_046539005.1. Lineage (GTDB taxonomy): Bacteria > Planctomycetota > Phycisphaerae > SM23-33 > SM23-33 > CAZFPT01. The sequence continues at coordinate 3,602 of JBKHHV010000245.1, read as the reverse complement.
TCCACGCTCCGCAAGGCCGACCGGCTGGTCATCCTGGAGAAAGGCGAACTGGTCGAGTGCGGCAGCCACGAGGAACTCGCCGCCAAGGAAGACGGCCTCTACGCCAAGCTGCTGCGGATGCAGAACGAAATGCAGTCGGTCATGGCGATCTGAACGGCCGCGGGTCGCACAGCCGTCAGGGTGTGGGTAGAGGAGAACCGTTGTGCCACGGGTGTCCCCGACACCGTGCTGTTCCGAACAGCGCTGAACGCCAAGGCGACTTGGTGGCATTTGGCGGAATTCGCAACAGGTCTGGAATTGACGATAGCCGGGGGGCAGAAACCCTTCCCCCATTCTGGGGGAAGTGCCTGCGAAGCAGGCGATGGGGGCTGCCTGGGGAGGAGTCTTAACGCAGAGGACGCGGGTGCCACGGGTGTTCCCGGCACCCGTGCTGTTCCGAACAGCGCTGAACGCCAAGGCGACTTGGTGGCATTTGGCGGAATTCGCAACAGGTCTGGAATTGACGATAGCCGGGGGGCAGAAACCCTTCCCCCATTCTGGGGGAAGTGCCTGCGAAGCAGGCGATGGGGGCTGTTCCGAACAGCGCTGAACGCCAAGGCGACTTGGTGGCATTTGGCGGAATCCGAAAGGGAGGCTGGAAGTGACCCGGCCGGTGCCATGCTTCTCCGCCTGCTGGGTGCCATGTTTCTACGCGAAGCAGAGAAGCAGGCAGTTCCACTATCCTGAATTCGTGCCGCCCCTCCGGGGCTCGTGGCACCGGAGTCTCAGAGAAGATTACTCTTTGTGTTCTCTGTGATCTCCGTGGCTGATGCTGCTTTGCGGACACTAAATCGCGGGCTTTTTTCTGCTGTCTGTGCCGTGGGTACTTCGACGCGGAGCCCTATCGGCTGTGGAGCATCTGCTTGATCCGGTCGATGGGGCAGGCCGGTGCATAGCGACCCATTCGTCCGGTCTGGCCGTTGGAGCAGAACATCGAATTCAGCACCGCTTCCTCGGTGCACTCGACGGTCGCCTCGTATAGCGGGTTGATGTGCGGGTCGGACACGAATTCCAGGTTCAGCGTCGCCGACTGCTCCTTGGCCTCGCGTGACGAGCGGTTGGCGGTGCTGAAGGCAAAGACGATCTCGCCGCTGGTCGAGGCCGCGAACGACCCCACCCGGCCGAGTCCCAAGGCGGCCCGCTTGGCCAGCCGGTTCAACTGGGCGGTCAGCAACGGCGCGTCGGTGGCGACCACCACGATGATGCTGCCGTAGATTTCGCCCTGGCGGATATCCTGCGGGAACAGCGTATTCAGTTCGCGTCCCACCACGGCCCCATCGACCGTGAGGTTCCGCATCTTGCCGAAGTTGGACTGCACGAGTACGCCGATGGTGTATTCGCTCTCTTCACCCGGCACGCGACGCGACGAGGAGCCGATCCCGCCGGCGAAGTCGAAGGTGATCATGCCGGTTCCGCCGCCGACCGATCCCTGCTCGACGGGCCCACCGGTGGCGTTTTCGATCACCTTCACGGTGTCGTCGGCGGTGTTGGAAGGAATGCGGACGTCGTTGAGGAACGAGTCGTCGGTCTCGGCGACCACGGGGATTACCACGTCGATCTTGCGCCCCAGTTCGGGGTGCTTCTTGATGAGATGCCGGATCACCCCGCTGTGCACGTGTCCCAGCGACATCGTGTTGGTCAGCAGGATCGGCGTCTCCAGCCAGCCCCATTCCATCGCCTGGGTCATGCCGGACACGTCGCCCACGCCGTTGAGCACGAACCCTCCGGAGACCAGGTGGTTGTTGAACAGGTCGGTGAACTCCGGCACCACGGCCGTGATGCCCGTGCGGACGCAACTGGTCTCCTCCGGCTCGACCGGGTCGGGCACGTCGTCCTCTTCGTGGCTCACGTGCCCCACGTGGATGCCCTCCACGTCGGTGATCGCGTTCCAGCGGCCCCGCTGGAATCGGCCTACGTTGATCCCCATCTCGCGGCAGTCGCCTCGCTTCTGGTCTTCGCCGCCGGCGCCGGGGGCCTGGGTGCCTTCCACGGTCGTTCGCGACGTGGGAGTCAGCCCGTATCGCTTCGAGGCCGACCGGATCACGCAGTCCATGATCTGCGGATAGTCCATGCCCCGCTTTTTGGCGGCGATAGTGAGCGACCCGTCCGGCATCAGGCGCGGCAGAGGATTGACCTCCAGGAAATACGGCGTGCCGTCTTCGGCGAGACGGAAGTCCACCCGCCCCAGGTCATGGCAGGGCATGATCTCCAACGCCCGTTGCGATGCTTCAAGAATGGAGTTCTTCTCGTCGTATTCCAGATCGGCCGGGCAGACCATCTCCACGCCTTCGTCGGTCTGCTTCAGTTCGTAATCGTAGATATCGTGCTCGCCGCGGGCGCCCGAGAAGTCGTGCTCGACGATATCCAGCAGCTTCTCGTCGATCTCCTCCAAAAACGGGACGGTAATCTCGCGGCCGCGGATGAACTGCTCGACCTCGATCCCGTCGGGGAACTTTTCCAGCAGCTCGTTCACGAGCTTCTGGGCGTCGTCGCGGTCTTCGACTACCGAGTCCTGGTAGATGCCCTTGCTGGTGCCCTCGTAGTTGGGCTTGATAAACAGGGGCAGGGGCATGTCTTCGGGCAACTCGGGCTGATCGGACGTCAGGACCACGCCGCGCGGAACGTTAATTCCGTGGGCAGACATGAGCTTCTCGGTCAGGCGTTTGTCCAGGTCGACCTGCAGCAGCGACGGACCCGAGCCGGTGTACGGGATCGACATCTGCTCGAACAGGGCGGGGCAGTACGCCTCGCGGCCCGGGCCGAGGGCTTCCTTGCCTTCGGCGACATTGAAGACCAGTTCCGGGCGGGTCTCGATGAGGCGGTCGACGATGTCCCCGGGTCGGCCCGAGACTTCCAGTTCGACCACCTCGTGGTCCAGCTCTTCCAAGGCATCGACGAGGCGGTCGACCTCCTCGCGGCGGTAGCGTTCGGCCTGTTCGGGAGTCTCCTCGGTCCGTAGGTTGTATGCCAGTGCGATCTTCATTCGTTCTGCGCCCGGTTGGGGTTGCTGCGTCGTCTCAGGGGCCTGTCCCCTGACGGGAGAATCGTATCGGCGTGGTTAAGGCAAAACGACCTGCACCCGTGGGGCCGGGCGCAGAACAAAGCGACCCGCGGCGGCGTGGTTCCGCTGCGGGTCGCTGGTTCGTCTGGCGTTGCGACTTGTTCGGGCTCAGCCGGCGGCGGGCAGGAGCATGAACATGAAGACGAACGCGAAGATGCCGACCGTTTCGGCAATACCCATGGCGATCATGGTTTCAATCAGGGTAAACCCTTTACGGTTTTTCATACAACAAATTCTCCCTATAATGACTTCAATACAATTCCATCAAACATAACGGGCCGTAACGGCGATTTTTCAATAGCAGGTACGCCCGCTTTTCAAGTACGGTAATGCAATAATACCTCCCTCTCAAGTTCGTTGCCTGCGCGTTGTGTTAACGGCGCCGACGCGATCTTGTGGACCCGAGCCCGAAATGCGCAAAAGACTAACGCTGTAGTAGTTGTTAAAATATAAGCGGCGTTAATATGCACCCTATGTGCGCTATTAAATCCTTGCGCATTTT
>JBKHHV010000244.1:0-5908 GCA_046539005.1 Phycisphaerae bacterium | reverse complement strand
GGGTTACCCTTCCCCCGCCTTGGGGGAAGTGCCTGCGAAGCAGGCGATGGGGGCGGACCCCTCCGCCCCTCACCCGACCCTTCGGGCCACCCTCTCCCCAAGGAGAGGGGTTACCCTTCCCCCGCCTTGGGGGAAGTGCCTGCGAAGCAGGCGATGGGGGCCGTTGTTCCGCCCTGGAAGGGCGGTGGCAAATGGCCGGGCGGGTGAGCCCCCGGAACAGAGCGCTACGAAACCACGAGCCCCAACGGGGCGGCACTTGCAACCGCGAGGCAGCATGTTTTTTCGCTTCGCGTAGAAACATGGCACCCCCGGGCGGAGAAGCATGACACCCGGCAAAGGAGCACGGCATCTCAACGGCACCAGGAAACAGGGCATGCAATGAGGGTGACTATTCCCCCTCCGGTGGGTATGTTCTGAGGAGACAATGAACGGGCTCACTTCATGGGAGACACACATGAAAACGGGGACATACCTGGCTGTTACCGTGTTGACCGTTTCGCTTCTGGTCGGCTGTGCGACGCCGCCTCAGCGAACCGTGCTGCTGAACCTGCAGGACGCGGCCATCACCTCCGGGGGCGAGAGGCGCGACGTGACACTCCACATGGTCCGTCGCGGGGACGAATGGACCGCCGCCTTCGCCACCGCCCGCCGCTGGAACGCCGCCAGCCACGCCGTGGCCCCCTCGCAACTCAAATGGACCCGCGATCCCAACGAAATCAGCGGCCGCGCGTTCGTCACGCTGCTGCCCGACGCCTGGGTACCCCGCGACCATCGCCCGCGGGGGCTGAACGTACTCATCGACGCCTCGGCCGACGGGAATGCGATCGGCGGGACCTACAGCGGCGTATTCGAAGGCCGCGAGATCGAAGGCAAGATCACCGGCCGCATTCAGCCGACCGACGCGCTGCCCCCAGGCGACAAGGCCGGTCTGTTGCGGGTCTTCTTGCCTGACCCCAACGGCAACCCCCGCCAGACCGTGCTGCGGTTCGCCGAGCAGGACGGCGGCGTCGCCTGGATGCGAGGGGCTTCGGCCAAGGCCCGCAACCTGGAGATGGACGTCGACGACGACGCCCTCGACGGCACCTGCGAGTTGACCTACGGCGGCCCCGACCAGACCTGGGGCAAGCCTGTCGATGCCCGCTTTGAGCTGTTCTTCATCGAGGGGCAGATCGGCGGGACCGTGCGGCTCTGCAAGGAGAAGAACTGGAGCGATCCCTGGCCGGTCAGCGGCAACCTGGAGATGGCGGCCGACTGCCACCTGACGAATCGCTCCGAGCCGATCGACCCGTTGGCCGACACACGCATGCTCCGCATTTCCGAGGCGATGGAGGACGTGAAGGGACTGGAGAAGGATTTCGCCGCCCACGTATACAGCAAGGACGGCGTTCGGCAGCCGTACCGGCTCTACACGCCGGACGTCGCCGACGACAGGCCCGTTCCGCTGGTGGTTTACCTGCACGGGGCCGGCGAGCGTGGCACGGACAACAGGAAGCAGCTCAACACGTGGGGCAAGGTGTTCGCGCGGGAGTCGGTCCAGAAGGAGCATCCCTGCTTCGTGCTCGTGCCACATGCGTCCAACTGGTATGGCGGTTCGCCCAAGGGAGCGCCCGAGGGCTCGCCCACGCACGCCGAACTGATCCTGGACATCGTGCGGCAGCTCCGCGGCCGCAAGGAGGTGGACCCCTCGCGCATCTACGTGACCGGGCTTTCGATGGGCGGTTACGGCACGTGCGAGTTGATCTCCCGCGAGCTGAACCTTTTCGCCGCGGGGGTTCCCGTCTGCGGGGCGATCCCCGACAGGGCCAACGCCCTGGCGACCACGCCGCTATGGATTTTCCATGGCGACTCGGACGTGACGGTGCCGGTTGGTCACAGCCGGGATCTGGTCAAGGCGCTGCGTGCCCGCGGGGCCGAGCCGCTGTATACCGAGTATCATGGAGTGGGACACGGCAGCTACAAGTGGACCTACACATGGCCGAAGATGTACGACTGGATGTTCGCCCAGAGCCGCCCGGACGCGAAGTAGCCGGTGCGTCCGGCACAAACATTGGCCTGTCCGCGGGCGGTTGGTCGATACCCAACAGGAGTGGGTGCGCCGCGCGGGCTTTCCGGCGGGCGCTTGCATGGCGGGCGAAGAAACCGATAATGACCCGATAGACGCATCCCGACAAGCAACACATTCAGGGCAAGGAGCACCCCGATGACATGGAAACGGAGATCCGTCGCGTTGGCGCTGGTGGGCCTGTGGGGCCTGCTGGGCGCAGGTTGCGACACCAAGCCCAGCCCGCCGGAAGCTCCCGGCGGACGGAAGGTCAAGTACATCGAGGTCGATGCCTCCGACTCGGCCGAGTATCGCACCGTCACCGAGATGGAGGCCGCCCGGCTGAACTACCACTTTCGCCTGCGCGTGCTGGAAGAGTACTACCAGCGCGTGGGCAACTTGGACAAACTCCGCTGGGCCCGGCGCGAACTCAAGAACCTCAAGGAAGCGCAGACATTCGGCTGGAAGAACATCGAGGTGGAACCACCCAGCGGCGAGTCGGTCGCCGAGGCCGACGAGAGGCTGATCGTCGAACGGGCGATCCAGGCCCGCCAGGCGTGGAAGGACGCCGTCCTGGACGCCCTGGAGTACTACAAGAAGACCGACCAGGAATTCCACGCCCGGATGGTGCGAAACATCATCGCCCGCTACGACCCGATCCGTACGTACATGTACTTCCTGGACGCCGAGGTGCCCGGCCCGGAACTGCGACCCACCGAGGTGGTCTCCGAGGCCGACGAGATATTCCAGCGGGCACTGAAACTCCACAAGCAGGGCAAGGGCGTGCTGCACACGTTCCTGACCACCGACTACGACAAGCAGCGGGAAGCCCTGCTGCTGTTCCGCGAACTGGTCCGCCGCTACCCGACCTCCACCAAAATCGCCCTGGCGGCCTACTACATCGGGGACATCTACAAGGAGTACTTCAACGAGCATGTCCGTGCGGTGCAGTGGTACCGGCGCGCGTGGCAGTGGGACCCGGACGTGCCGGAACCCGCCCGCTTCCAGGCGGCCACGGTGTACGACTATCACCTTGCCGATCCGGAAATGGCGGTGAAACTGTACCGCGCCTCGATGCGCGACGATCCCTATCGCCTGCTCAACTACGAGCATGCCCAGGACCGGATCATCGAACTGACCAAGAAGAAAGAAGAATAACCGCGGGCCGACCAACCCTGCCGGCACATACCCTGGGCGTCGTGGCCATCGCTGCAACGCCCTTCTTCTTTGCTGATCGCCCGACGGCGGTGAGACAACCATCCTCCCGACAGCACCGGCGTCGCGGAGGTCCGTGGCACCCGATGTACGGCACAACGCAAGGTGGGGCGGGCAGCTTGTCTGTCCCCCGCACGGGCTGATCGGCCGCCGGAGGATCGCCTCCCGATCCCCTTCCGACAAGCATTTCAATGACGGGGGCGATTGGACAATTCTGTCCAGCCACGCAAAGTCCAGCCGCAGCCGTAGCTAACCGTTCTCCGCTCGGCTGATCGGGCACGAAGCGAGCCCGGCGCGACAATTGTTTCCCCCTGTCTCTCGGCGGTGACGCATCCCGTTCGATCCCCTTCGCCGGAGCTTCCTGACCTCTTTGCTTTTCCATCGACCAGAGCACCACAAGGGTCGCATATGACTGTATGGAAAGACGTTATGAATCGACTTGGTGACCCATGTTGCTGGTGTGTGCTTGCGGTCGGCGGGGATTCTGCAAGGCGATGACGGGTTTGGCACGCCGTATGCGAAACAGAAGGCAGACGTGCCCGGCATCGGCCGGGGGAAACGCTAAGGCAAGAAGGCGACGCAGGACGCCAACCACCCGCCGACGAGGCGGGGCCTGCCCGCCCCCAAGAGGAGCAAGACATGCGTAAGGTAGCGATTTACGGCAAGGGCGGCATTGGCAAGAGCACCACCACCCAGAACACTGTGGCGGCCTTGGCGGAGATGGGCAAGAAGGTGATGGTCGTCGGGTGCGACCCCAAGGCCGACTCGACGAGGCTGTTGCTGGGCGGGCTCAATCAGCAGACCGTGCTGGACACCCTCCGCGAGGAGGGCGAGGACGTCGAACTGCTGGACATCCGCAAGAGCGGGTACGGGGCGAGCCTGTGCGTGGAGAGTGGCGGCCCGGAGCCCGGGGTCGGCTGTGCGGGGCGCGGCATCATCACCAGCATCAACATGCTCGAACAGCTCGGGGCCTACGACGAGGGCGAAGAGTTGGACTACGTCTTCTACGACGTGCTGGGCGACGTGGTCTGCGGCGGGTTCGCCATGCCGATCCGCGAGGGCAAGGCCCAGGAGATCTACATCGTCTGCTCGGGCGAGATGATGGCGATGTACGCCGCCAACAACATCTGCAAGGGCATCATGAAGTTCGCCGAGGCCGGCGGCGTCCGCCTGGGCGGGCTGATCTGTAACTCCCGCAAAGTGGACAACGAGAAGGAGATGATCGACGAGTTCGCCCGGCGGCTCGGATCGCAGATGGTGCACTTCGTGCCGCGGGACAACGACGTGCAGCGGGCGGAGATCCAGAGGAAGACCGTCATCGACTGGAAGCCAGACTGCCCCCAGGCCGGCGAGTACCGCTCGCTGGCGAAGAACATCGACGACAACGAACTGTTCGTCGTGCCCCGCCCGCTGCCCATCGAGGAGTTGGAGAGCCTGCTGTTGGAATTCGGCGTGCTCAACTGACCCCTGCCCCAACCCCGAAAGGAACAGACCCATGATTATGGTTCGCGCAATCGTACGCCCCGAGAAAGTGGACGAAGTGATGGCCGCCCTCATGTACGCCGGCTTCCCGTCGGTGACGAAGATGGACGTCTTCGGCCGCGGCAAGCAACGCGGGATGAAGGTCGGCGAGGTCACCTACGATGAGTTGCCCAAGGAGTTGATCTTCACCGTGGTGCGTGACGAGGACAAGGACTTCGTCGTCGAGACGGTGCTGAAGTCGGCCCGCACGGGCAGCCGCGGCGCCTACGGAGACGGGAAGATCTTCGTCACGCCGGTCGAGGAGGCCTACACCGTCAGCTCCGGAACGCAGGGGCTTTGAGCCCCATCCGGGCGAGGACCAACTTCCCCCAACCACAGGACGATTCCCATGAAGGAAATCACCGCGATCGTTCGCATGAACATGATGAACAAGACCAAGCGTGCCCTCAGCGAGGCCGGGGTGGTGTCCTTCACCGCCCGCAAGGTGATGGGGCGCGGCAAGGGCAAGGTCGACTACCTGCTGCTGCAGGGCGCCAAGGAAGGCTACGAGGAGGCGATCACCCAGCTCGGACCGGGCCCCAAGCTCATCCCCAAGCGCATGCTGACTCTCATCGTCCCCGACGCCCTGGTCGCACCGGCCGTCGAGGCCGTCATCCGTGTCAACCAGACCCATAGCCCCGGCGACGGGAAGATTTTCGTCTCGCCGGTCGCCGAGGCGATCCGCGTGCGAACCGGCGAAGCGGGCGAAGGCGTGCTGGACGAAGCCACCAACGAACCCGCCCTGCAGGAGTAACCCGATGACTGACCCCGTGAATCCCGACAGGATCAAAGAAGACATTCTCGAAGCCTATCCGCCCAAGGTCGCCCGCAAGCGTGCCGAGCAGATCGTCGTCAACGAGGTCGGCGAGGACGGCAGCGTCCCGACGATCAAGGCCAACACCCGCACCATCCCGGGCATAATCACCCAGCGGGGCTGCTGCTACGCCGGATGCAAGGGCGTGGTGCTGGGGCCCACCCGTGACATCCTGAACCTCACGCACGGGCCGGTCGGCTGTGGGTTCTACAGTTGGCTCACCCGCCGCAACCAGACGCGTCCCGCCGAGGACGAAGACAACTTCATGACCTACTGCTTCACCACCGACATGCAGGACGAGCAGATCATCTTCGGCG
>JBKHHV010000243.1:0-5918 GCA_046539005.1 Phycisphaerae bacterium | reverse complement strand
CCCGTTGCGGTTTCCGCCCAACGCCAACGGGTCGCCTTGGCGTTCAGCGCTGTTCGGGACAGCCCCCCATCGCCTGCTTCGCAGGCACTTCCCCCAAGACGGGGGAAGGGTTTTGCCCCGCCTGCCCCGCCAATTCCAGCCCCGTTGCGGCTTTCGCCAACTCCAACGGGTCGCCTTGGCGTTCAGCGCTGTTCGGGACAGCCCCCATCGCCTGCTTCGCAGGCACTTCCCCCAAGACGGGGGAAGAGTTCTCGCTCCGGTCGCCTGGCTAGAGCAGATCCCCCGGCACGCCGAGGCGCTCCAGAACCGGGGCCGCGCGGTCGTATTCCTGTGGCGAGAGTTGCTGTAAGCCCGTTACGATGCCCGCAGGGCTCCCAAGGTCGTCGACAAGCTTCTCCAGGTCCCCGATAGGTCCGAAGAACTGAATGAGCTTCCCGGCGTCCTGGATACGGCGGTACACATCCGGCCATTCGCCGCAGGGCTTCTGGCCGTCCCCGGGCACCCATTGGATGCCCCGCAGGTTCTCGTCGGCCAGCAGCATGTCCAGGTGCGGCAGTTGGCCCACGCCGTCGAGATGGTAGAAAGCGTGCTCCACCCGGGCGAAGCTCGCCGAGAGTTCCGGCAGCACGAACCGCTCGAACATCTCCGGGCCGATCATGTATGCGAAGTCGCACTGGAACATGTAGTGCGGCCGCGGGGAGAAGATGCCCGCCCACGCCGTGTACCCGGGGTTGGTCGGTTGCAGCAGGGCGTTGAGCCGGTCCCACACGGCGAACCAGGCCTCATGCACCTGCCAGGTAAGACGCTCGACGTCGGCGGGGTGGTCGTAGAGATCCAGCAGGAGCTTCTCGCCCGGCCGAAACGTGCTGATAACGTCCACCGCGCCGCCGAGGTCGGTCATCCCCACCTGCACCAGCGAACCCCACCGCTCCCGGGCGGCCGATATGATCGCCTCGATCCGCTCCAGCCACGGGTGGTCGGGCCGGAGTTGCAGGTTCATTTCGCCCGGCGGGGTGTCTTCGCCGCCGGCAGGGGGGTGAAACCACACGGTCTGGCGGGTTATCTCGCCGCGGGCGCCCAGGAAAACGGCCAGCACCCCCGGGCCGTAGTCCAGCCACGTCTGCGGGAAGCCGTCGGCGCGGAACTCCAGCCCCGCCAGGAAGTGGTCTTCGCTGTCGACGATCTCCTCGGCCGACGCTCGGTCCAGGTCGTAGGCGGCGGTGCGGCCGCGATGATTCCGCCGCGGCGCGTTGCGTTCCGGGTCGCGGCCGGTCACAGTTACCGGCACCATCGGCCGATCGGACTCCCCCGCCCACCATGCGGCGTAGTCCTGCCGCGTCCGGTCCCAGCGCTGCTGCGAGAATGCGATGCTCATGGCGTCTCCTTCGGCGGCGGTTTTAGCCTTCGAAGTGCCCTCCCGCAACCGTCGGTCGGGTCCCGGCGAGAGGCAAATTGTCCCGGACAAACGGCAGCCGACATTGCAGACGGTGAGGTTTTGCGGCCTCGGCGATGTTTTCCCGGTCAAAACCGGGCAAACCGTCTTGCCTGAAAGGTGGCCGCGGAGTTACAGTATTTCCCCATGAGCGACGCCATGGATTTGCTTCGGTCCGTAAAGGACCGGTCGGACGAAACGGAATTTTACACCCCTCTTCCCGAAGGCTACCACCTGGGCGAGACGAAGTACGTCGTCGTGCTCGGGACGGTCATCAGCGGGCTGGGCAAGGGCATCTTCTCCTCATCGCTTGCCAAGCTGCTGAAGGACAAGGGCCTTTCGGTCTCCCCGATCAAGCTGGAGGGCTATCTCAATATCGACTCGGGGACGCTGAACCCCTATCGCCACGGCGAGGTGTTCGTGCTGGATGACGGCATGGAGACCGACATGGACTTGGGCACCTACGAGCGGATGCTCGACCAAGACCTGTCTCGCCATAACTTCTGTACATCGGGTCAGATATACAACAATGTACTCGCCAAGGAACGGGCGGGCAGCTATCTCGGACGCGACGTGCAGATGATCCCCCACGTGACCGGTGAGGTGAAGCTGCGCCTGCGGGAACTGGCTGCCAAGACGTCGGCCGACGTGGTCTTCGTGGAGGTCGGCGGGACCGTGGGCGACATCGAGAACAACTTCTACATCGAGGCGCTTCGGGAACTGAGCTACGAGGAAGGCCCGGGCTCGGTGCTGTTTGTGGCCCTGACGTACGTCATCAAGCCCCCGGCGCTGGGCGAGCAGAAGTCCAAGGCCGCCCAACTCGGCATCAAGCGCCTGATGGAGCACGGCATTCAGCCGGACATCATCGCCGTGCGGGCCGAGAGCCCCGTGACCGACAAGGTCCGCCAGAAGATCTCCGTTTACACGAACGTCCCGATCCCGCGGGTCTTCAGCATGCACGACCTGCCGAGCATCTACCTGCTTCCGGACGTCATGCGCGAGGACGGGCTGGACATGGAGGTCGTGCAGTTGCTGGGGCTGGGCAGCCGCGTGAATACCGCCATGGACTACCGCGCCATGCACGACTGGCGCGAGTTCACCACCCGCATCGGTGTGGACTCCCCAAGCGTAAAGATCGGCATTACCGGAAAATACACGGCCGTCCGCGACAGCTACGCCAGCATCCTCAAGGCGCTGGAACACTCCGGGGCCGCCAACGACTGCAAGGTGGATCTGGAGTGGATCGACACCACCGAAGTCAACGCCTCCAACGTCGCCGAAGCCTTGAAGGACGTGCAGGGCATCATCGTGCCCGGCGGGTTCGGAACCCGCGGAACCACCGGCAAAATCGAGTGCATCCGCTACGCCCGCGAGAACGGCCTGCCCTACCTGGGCATCTGCCTGGGGTTCCAGATGGCCGTCATCGAGTACGCCCGCAACGTCTGCGGGATCGAGGACGCCGGCAGCACCGAACTGGACCCTGACTGCGAGGCCGCGGTGATCGACATCCTGCCCGAGCAGAAGCAGATCGAAGGGCTCGGCGGCAACATGAGACTGGGCGGGCAGGACGTGGAGATCACCCCCCAAACCCGGGCGGCCGAGTTGTTCGGCGGCAGGGAGATGATCCGCCAGCGCTTCCGCCACCGCTACGAGGTCGACCCGAAGTACATCGAGACGCTGGAGTCGTACGGGTTGATTTTCTCCGGACGACACCCCAAGCACCCGATCATGCAGATCCTGGAACTGCCCCGCGAGGTGCACCCTTACTTCGCGGCCGCCCAGTTCCACCCGGAGCTGACGTCTCGGCCGTTGCGGCCCCAGCCGATGTTCGTGGACCTGGTCAAAGCCGCCCTGCAACGCCGGCAGAGTGCCAACTCGGCCGGTGTGTAGCGAACCGGCAGCCTCCACAGTCTAACCGCGCCGCTCGCTCCGCGACCGGAAAACACTCCGCGATCTCGGCCTTGCCGCATTCTCCGGGCACGACCGGAAGGGTGAGGTCGACCGGTCCGTCCCGGTCGGCCGGCGAAGCCATGATTCACTCGGCCGGTTCCTTCAGGGCTTGGCCGAACCGCCATGATCAGTAGAGTCCTCGCAAGGAACCCCGGTTTTTGGCCGGCCCGGCCGCCGTTCGTTCCCAAAACCCCTCGGGGGCCGCTATAATGCCGACCATCATGAGCGAATCGAGAAGGCCCAACATTCTCTTGATCACCTCCGACCAGCAGCATTACAGCACGCTGGGGGTGGTGAACCCGAAGATCAAGACCCCTGCCCTGGACCGCCTGTGCAAGCACGGCACGCGGTTCGACCGGGCGTATTGTCCCAACCCTACCTGCACGCCGACGCGGGCGAGCATCCTCACCGGCATGTATCCCTCCCAGCACGGGGCCTGGTCGCTGGGCACCAAGCTGATGGAAGACGTTCCCACCCTCGGGGACATGCTGGGAACCGCCGGCTACTACACCGCGCTGGTCGGCAAGGCCCACTTTCAGCCGTTGGCGTCCGAGCCGGGGTACGAGTCGATCGAGTGTCAGCCGACGCTGAGGGACCTGGACTTCTGGCGGCGGTTCCAAGGCCCGTGGTACGGCTTCCAGCAGGTCGAGACCGCACGGATGCACGGCAACGAGAGCCACGTCGGCCAACATTACGCCATCTGGATGGAGGAGAAGGGGCTCACCAACTGGCGAGACTACTTTCAGCCCTGGCCGCCGAAGAAGGACGACGACGGGAAGCCCTATTACGAGAAGGGTCAACTCCACTGGGACCTGCCCGAGGAGTACCACTACTCGGTCTGGACGGCCGAGCGCACCATCGAACACGTCGGGCGGGCTGTCGAGGCCGATCAGCCATTCTTCGCCTGGGCGAGCTTCCACGACCCGCACCCGCCGTACACCGTGCCCGAGCCCTGGGCCAGCATGTACGACCCGGCCGACATGGAGCCCGGCCGTTTCACCGAGGGCGAGCACGATGCCAACCCGCCGCACTTCGCCGAGGCCCTGAAGCCCGATGCGAAAATGCGGGACATCTTCCCGCCCTCCGACGGGGCGATCCACGGCGGGCACAGCCACGCACACGACGTCGAGCAGCTCAAGAAGAACATGGCGATCTACTACGGCATGACCAGCTTCATGGATGCCCAGATCGGCCGAATTCTCGACCGCCTCGAAGAACTCGGGCAGGCCGACAATACGATCATCGTCTTCACGACCGACCACGGGCATTTCCTCGGCCAACACGGGCTCACCGCCAAGGCGATCCACCATTACGAGGACCTGCTGCGGGTGCCGTTCATCGTCAAATGGCCCGGGCACACCCCGGCCGCTGCGGTCTCCGACAGCATCCAGAATCTCGTGGACCTGGCGCCCACGTTCCTGGCGGCCGCGGGGCTCGATGTGTCCGGGAGCATGACCGGCGTCGACCAGCGGAATGCCTGGGCCGGCGGCGAACCGGCGCGGGAGTGGTCGGTCACGGAGAACCACCACGGCAACGACGTCTGCCACCTGCGGACGTACGTGAACCAGCGCTACAAGATCACCGTTTACAAGAAGTGGGACGACGGAGAACTCTTCGACCTGCAGGAAGACCCCGGTGAAGTGCGGAACCTGTGGCACGACCCCGACAGCCGCGAGCTGAAGGCCGCGTTGCTGCTGGAGTTCATGCAGGCGACGCTGGCGTCCGAACCGGTGCGCATGCCGCGCATCGCCGGAGCCTAGCCGAGGTCGATCCGGGCAGGCAGGCCGTCGAACGGCAGATGGTGTACATACAATGAACCAGACCCGAAAACGAAAGCGGGAGAATGATGGCTGAGAACAACGAACAGCAGAAACCGAAGATCATCGTAGACGACGACTGGAAGGCGCAGGCCCAGGCCGAGAAGCAGCGGCTCGCCCAGGAAGTGGAGTCCAAGACGTCGCAGGCCAAGGAGGCCGGCATGGGCGGAGGCCCCGAAGGCGAACGCCTTCCGGAGGCGTCGTTCTCGGCGCTGGTCAGTTCGCTGGTGACCCAGATCCTCATGGCGCTGGGCGGCATGCCCGACCCCCAGAGCGGCAAACGCTACGTCGACCTGGAGCTGGCGAAATTCCACGTGGACATGCTGAAGGTCTTGGAAGAGAAGACGGCCGAGAACCTGAACGACGAGGAAAGGAAGATGCTCGATCGGGCCCTATACGAAACCCGCATGCATTACGTGCAGGTCGCCCAGGCCGTCAGCGACCAGCTCGCCCAGCAGGCCCAAGCCAAGAAGCCCGGCCAGGGCCCGACCCCCCAGGCGTAGCAACCGCAGAGGTCGCAGAGAAAGGCCGAGTGCCACGGGTGTCTCTGGCACCGTGCTGCTGGGGATGGGCCTCCGCCGGACGGGCCGCTAGCCCGCCGCCGAGAGCGCAAACCCTTCCCCCGCCGTGGGGGAAACGCCTGCGCAACGGGCGAGGGGGGCTGTTGTCCCGCCCTGAAAGGGCGGTGGCGAATGGCCGGGGGCGTAAGCCCCCGGAAA
>JBKHHV010000242.1:0-5928 GCA_046539005.1 Phycisphaerae bacterium | reverse complement strand
ATCTGACCAACGTCGCGATCACCGACTCGACGTTCAACGACAACATCGGGAAGGGGGTGTACCTGGAGAAGTTGGGTCACGCGGTACTGGACGGCATCGAGGTGCTCAACAGCGGCACCAGCAGCACCGAGCCCCACGCCGCGGGTATCGACATCAACCTGAAGTATGGCGCCTACGAGGACATCGCGATCCTCAACTCCGACATCATCGGCAACGGCCAGGGCGACGTGGCCTACGGCTCGGGCATCATGATCAAGGCCCGCGACGACGGCGGCTATGCGTCCACTCCCGCCAGCCTTTCGGGCCTTCTGCTGCGTGGCAACAACATCACCGGGAACGTCCGCGGGGTCCGTTTCGGCGAGCCGGGCGCGGGCAGCGCGAGCCTTTCGGATGTCCACGTCAACCAGAACGACCTGTCCGGCAACCTGATGAACATTGCCTTGGACAACCAGACCACCAACGAGATCGATGCGACCGCCAACTGGTGGGGCGCGGTTTCCGGGCCGCAGACCTTCTATGGCGGAAACCCCGGCGGGGCCGGGCAGTTCATCGTGGTTCTGTCCGGGCAGACCAACGTCACCTTCTCGCCCTGGCTGATCGACAACACCGACGCCTCGAGCGACCCCGGCCTGCAGCGCCCCGCCGTCCTGGACGTCTACGGCAGCAGCGAGTCGGGCGCGAACCCGCTGTGGGACAATATCTCTGCGGCCAATAACGACTTCCGCCGCCTGGCCAACGCCATCGCCACCGCCATCGACGGGCTGACGGTGCGCCTCCACGGCACCTTCGACTGGACCGACGCCACCGCCGCGGCCGCCTGGGCAAACGGCGTGGACGGTCAGTCCGGCAACGACGATGATTACCGCATCCTCGCCAACCCCACAGAGGACCTGACCATCACCGCCGACGCCGTCGGCGATGCGGTCATTCAGGGCCCCGGCGACCTGTCCACGCGCGATTTCGAGACCTTCCTGGAAGCCTACGGCGGATCGTTCGACGGGCTGGAAGTGTCCAACCTGACGATCCTGGACTTCGATTGGTCCATCTCGCTGTTCCATTCCGACGGAGCGAGTTACAACGGGCTGGAGGTACTCAACAACCGCATCCGCATGGCGGCCGACTCCACCGGCGACGCCTGGCACAACGTCGGCATCCACTACGCACGAGGGCAGAACATCACGATCCAGGACAACCTGATCGAGATCCCCGGCGACGGACTCAGCGATACCACCACCGACCCGAACAGCCCCCTTTACGCCGCCACCGCCGGCATGCAGTCCAACACCCACGACGGGGACAGATACGACGGTCTTCTGATTGACGGCAACACCATCCGCATCCTGAACCCGATGGCGGCCGACCCCGAACTGATCTACGGTATCTGGGAGAACGGTTGGGCTCACGATTCGGACATCATCGTGAGCAACAATGTCTTCGAGAACCTCCACGGTGACGCGGCCGACAACCTGCAACGCGGCTTCCGCTATACCTCCCACTCCGGCGACACGACGACGGTGCAGTATCTCAACAACCAGGTCGTCGGCGCCAATGTGGGCATGCAGAACTACCCCGGGACGCTGAGCAATGTCCAGCCCATCGAGATGGCCGGCAACAGTTTTACCGACGTGGCGAAGGGCATCCGCGTGCTCGGCAGCGGCGCCAATCTCCACGTGACCGACAGCACCTTTACCAACACCGGCACAATGGAGGGCGTGGGCGAAGCCTTGGCGCTGGAAGGCGACGGTACGCTCACGGTGGACGACTCGGCCGGCGCGGTGAGCATCAGCGGGTTCGGAACAGGCATCCTGGTTTCCGGCAGCAACGCGACCCTTGACGTGGACGGCGCGAACCTCAGCGGTAACGGCATCGGCATCGACGTGCAGGGCGGCAGCGCGACCTTGGCCGATGTGGATTTCGCAGGCGCTACCTCCAACGCGACGGACCTGCGGATCGGGCCTGGAGGGGCTTCGGTGACGCTGGTGGAGAACATCGATTTCGCCGGCAGCGACTTCTTCCTCGATAACCGCAGCGCCACAGACTTCGACCTGACCACCACGGCGGGGCTGAACTTCGGCGGGCTGAGCGATCACTTCCGCATCGAAGACCGCATCTATCATGCCGTGGACGACACGGCCTCGGGGCTGGTTCGACTGGTCCCGGGTGAGTTGTTCGTGACCGCTCCCGGCACCGGCGCCAGTGACGAGGCCATCCAGAACGCCATCGACGTGGCCGACGCAGGCGATACCATCCGTGTCGAGGCGGGGCTCTACCAGGAGCGCATCGTCATCGACAAGTCCATCTCCCTGCTGGGCGCCACCTGGGACGTCAACAAGAACGACCCCGGCTATGCCGTTGCCAACGACGGCAACTGGGGCCCGGTCTATACCGAGACGGTCATCTCCAACCCGGACGGCACGGTGCAGGGCAACGTGGTCGACATCGACGACGTGGACGACGTCACCTTCGCGGGATTCGTGGTCCAGGCTCTCAACTGGGACGCCGGAGGCAATACCCAGAACCTCGTGCGGGTCAACTCGCGCGATCAGGTAGTGGATAATCTCTCGCTGATCAATAACATCATCGGTCCCAACACCAACATCACCTCCCAGCCGGGCAACGCCGGGCGGATGGGTCTCTACTTCGCGAGCCCCAACTACTCCGGCGGTGACGGGGTGACCAACAGTCTCATCGCCGGCAACAAGATCTTCGGCGCCCAAGGTAACGGCAACAATGTCTTCCTCTGGGGATCCGCCGCGAATTACGGCTCGCCGGACCTTGCCGATTACAGCGGCACGCAGATCGTGGACAACGACATCTATGGTGCCCACCGCAGCGGCATCGAGATCGCCGGCGGCGTGCAGGGGCTGACCATTGCACAGAACCGCATCCACGGAAATGCCAGCACGGTCGACGGTCTTCCTGCCGATCCGGCACTGAAGTACGGCAACGGAATCCTGGTCATTCGCATGGGCTCCGACAAGACCGGGACCGATGGGCACATGGCCAATGACCTGACCATTGCCGATAACGAAATCTACGACAACGAGAAGAACGCCATCTACTTCGGCCCTGCCGCCACGAACGTCAGCCTCACCGGCAACTTCATCTACAACAACGGTCAAGCGGCTGTCGTGGTCGATCTGGACGAGGCCTATCACGGTGCCTCCGCGGTCGGCGTGTACGACGCGGCCGACAATATCACCCTCTATGGCAACAGCATTACCGGAAACGGCGCCGGCGCCGCCGTGCTCGGAACCCCGACCAACGGCTTCGTCCTGGACGCCTCCGTCAACTGGTGGGGCACCACCGACGAGTCGGCCGTCGCGGGAATGATGAACGGTGAGGTCGACTTTACCCCGTACTTTGACAGCGGAACCGACACCGATACGGCCGCCGGTTTCCAGGGCGATCTGTCCGTGCTTCGCGTTACCGACGAAGGCAGCCAGACCGGCAGCATCGGGCGGGTGCAGGAAGGCATCAACCGCGTCTCGGGCAGCACAGTCTACGTCGAGGCCGGCACGTACAACGAACGGCTCAACATCAACAAGCAGGTGAACCTGCTGGGCGCCCAGGCCGGGCAGGACGCCCGTGGCCGCAGCGGCGACGAGTCGATCATCACCGAGAGCGGACTCTCGACCCCCAACCCGGACTTGCTTGTCGAGGTCACCGCCGCCGCGGATGGCGCGGTCATCGACGGGTTCACCCTCCACGGCGACCCGACCAACACCACCGCCGACACGTCCACCCTTCGCGTCTGGGCCGACGATATCGAAGTCCGCAACAACGTCATCACCGGCATGCACGGGGTCGTCTTCAAGGGCGGCGACGGGCTGCTGGTCGACCAGAACGCCTTCACCGTCAACAAGACAGGCCTTACCGGACAGCCCGGGCAGATCACCAACGCCCAAGTTACCGACAACAGCTTCGCCGTGGGGGCCTCGCCGCTGTCGGACATGTCGGCGATCTACCTGTCGTCGGTGGACGGCGCTGTTATCAGCGGGAATGAAGCCAGCGGTTTCGTCACCCGTGCCATCGGCGGCAGCAACTGGACCAACGCCACCCTCAGCAACAACGTGCTGAGCGGCAACCGCGACGGAATCAGCATCTGGGGCAACAGCTCGTGGCTGACCGTTTCCGACAACCAGATCGCAAACTCCGGCCAATACGGCATCAACATCAAGGCCGCCGACCTGGGCATCACCGGGAATACCTTCGACGGCAACGCCGAAGCGGCCGTGTCCATCGACAAGCACGTCAACGCCACGCAGCGCGTGACCATCAGCGGGAACACCTGGCTCAACACCACCACCGGCGCACAAGTGCTTCGCGGGGAGGTGGACATCGACGAGACGATCGACGGCGCCTCTGTGGCGGCCGTCCGTGTCTCCGGCGGTAACGTGGACGTCAGCGGCAGCTTCAGCGGCAACCACCGGGCGGTCTACGCAGACGGCGGCAACGTAACCGTCAATGCGGCGACCATCGCCAACAGCACCGATCGCGGCATCTACGTAGACGGTGGCGATCTGACGCTGACCGGTTCGACCGTGCAGGACAATGCCGACGGCGGCCTGATCGTGTTCGGCGACGCGAACGTGACCATCAGCGACACGACCTTCTCCGGCAACGCCAGCGGTCAGCCGGCCGGTCATGGATATGGCGACGTCACCCTTTACGACTTCACCGGCGCCGCCAGCCTCACCGGCGTGGACATCGCGGTGGACGATGCAGACTACGGGCTCCAGATTCGCGGCCCGCAGGTCGGCGGGGGCGACGAGACACCCACCAGCTACGCGGGCACCATCGCCCTGGACGACGTGGAAATCACCGGGGATGCCCAGCGGTACGGAATGCTCCTGCAGACCTACCTGGACGCCTCGTCGCTGAGCTTCATCGACGTGTCGATCGACGCCAGCGCCACCTACGGGCTGGCGATGTGGGACGTCGCGGGTGGGGAGATCGACCTGGGCAACACCACCTTCTCCAACAGCCACGACTACGACCTGGTCGCAAGCCTCGCCAATATCGACGCGACCGGTGCGGTCTTCCTGGATGCGTCGGGCTCGGCGATGGACAAGACGATCGCCGCCAACGGTTTCGCCATCGAAGATCGGATCGGCCATGCCGTCGACGCGACTGATCGCGTGTACGGCGGAGGCTTCATCAACTTCCGCGACGGGCACGCCTACGTGACGCCCGACAGCTATGTCGCGCCGCTGACCGATGCTCCGAGCATCCAGCGTGCGGTCAATGCCGCCGGCGAGGGATGGACGATCCACGTCGCCCCGGGCATCTACGACTCGCAGCGGTTCACCGAAACCCCCGGGCATTGGTCGCAGAACGACCAGTACGCACCGGCCCTGGTCCTCTACAAGGATGGGCAGATCATCCAGGCCCACGACGGCAGCGGGGTCGCCGGAGACGGCGTGGACGACGTCGTCGTCCAATCCACCCACGGCTTCTGGTCCAACTCGGTGGCGATCCAGCGCGCAACCGGCGGACTGTGGGACGGCAGCCAGTATGTCGGTGCGGGCGTGAACCCCGACGGCGGCTCGGCACCCAACGCCATTACGCTCGTCGCCAGCAATGTCACCATCGACGGCTTTACCCTGCACCGCCCGAGCATCAGCCCCAACGTGCACGATGATTTCTGGAACACCGCCGCGGTGATGATCGGCGAGTTGGCTCTCGGGGCTGCCTACACCCAGTTCGGCGATGCCGGCGGGGTGAGCGGCAACGTCATCACCAACAACTACGTCAGCGACGCTTGGCATGCGGTGTTGATCCGCGACTCCTACGACAACCTCGTGCAGGGCAACGTTGCCGAACTGACCGATACCGGCCACTGGGCCGCGATGGGTATCGGCGGGGAGGCTTCGACCGGCGTGGGGAGTACCGGCAACCAGGTGATCGACAACACGTTCAATCTCG
>JBKHHV010000021.1:0-20272 GCA_046539005.1 Phycisphaerae bacterium | reverse complement strand
GCAGGATGCCCTTGAGGTTTCGTCTGGCGTCGCACTCGCCCACCCAGTGGCGGGCCTCGGCGAGCCAGCTTTCGTCCCGGACGCGGAATGCCTTGATCGCCGGGGCGGCCAGTTGTGCCACGATCTCCGGCGGTTCTTCTCCGTGAAGCTGGACCATGGAGATTCCCGTCCGTTCCACCACGCGGTTGATCGTGGCCGCGTCGGCATTCACGAACACCCCCACCGTCGCCACCCACGGGGGCAGCACGTCGACGATCGCCCGGGCCTGTTCCGGCGAGACCCATCGGGGGCTGTCGGCGAACACCACGCCGATGGCGTCGGCGCCCATCTGTGCGATCTTCATGGCCGTGGCCGGATCGCGCAGTCCTTCGATTTTCACGCGTACTCTTTGCATGCCCGCGTTATATCCGCCGGCGTCCATCCTTGCAATGCGGCGGGTGCGGGCATACATTGCTTCGATACTCCATCGAGGCAACCTCACAGGAAAAGCAGACGGGAGAGAAGGATGAAGAGCGTACGTTTCGGCGTGGTCGGGCTGGGCAACATGGGTGTTCCGCACGCACGCAACTGCAAGGAAAACGGCGGCACGATGGTCAAGCTCGCAGCGGTGTGCGACATCGTGCCCGAGAAGGCCGAGGGCATCGGCAAGGAACTGGGCGTGCCGTATTTCACCGACCACCGCGAGATGATCTCGTCGGGCGAGTGCGACGCGGTCATCATCGCCACGCCACACTACTGGCACCCGTCGATCGGCATCCGCGCCGCCCGGGCGGGTCTGCACGTGCTGTGCGAGAAGCCGCTGGCTTCCACCGTGGGCCCGGCGCGGGCGATGATAGAAGAGTGCAGGAAGCACAAGGTCGCCTTCGGGTGTGTGCTGCACCACCGCACCCGCACCGCGATGATCAAGCTGCGCAAGATGATCGAGGCCGGCGCGATCGGCGATGTCTTCCGCGTGCAGTTGATCTGCTCGAGTTGGTTCCGCACCCAGGCTTACTACGACAGCGGCGCGTGGCGCGGCACCTGGGACGGCGAAGGCGGCGGCGTGCTCATCAACCAGGCGCCGCACCACCTGGACCTGTTTCAGTGGATGGCAGGCGGGCTGCCCCAGTGCATCATCGCCAGCATCGACACCCGCGATCACAGAATCGAGGTCGAAGACACCGCCAACGTCATCCTCGACTACGGCAAGGGCAAGGTGGGCTACATCTACGCTACCACCGCCGAGCAGCCCGGCATGGAGCAGATGACGATCATCGGCACCCAGGGCACGCTGGTGTTCGAGAAGGGCAAACTGATGCACGGCAAGCTGCAGCACCCCATCGAGCAGAGCATCTACGGCGTCAAGGGCCAGGACGTCATCAAGACCCCCGGGGGCGGCAAGCAGAAGGTCTCCTGGAAAGAGGTGAAGCTGCCCAAGAACGCCGGCGGTACGCACCTGGAGATCATCAAGGGCTTCGCCAAGCACGTGGTCAAGGGCACGCCGATGTACATCGATGGCCCGGAGGCGATCAAGGAACTGGAGATCTCCAACGCCGCGTATATCTCCGGCTTCAAGAACAAGGTCGTGGACATGCCCGTGGATGCCGGGGAGATCGAACGGCTGATCAAGCAGCTCGAGAAGGAACGCTCCACCGGCAAGGGCGGCGGCATGCGGGCCGAAGCCGAGAAGGACTTCCAGAAGCTCATGCGGCAGGGCGCCAAGCGAAAAACCACCCGCAAGTCGCCGGTCAAGAAACGCGGTGGGAAATCGGCGGGCAAGAAGAGCCGCAAGAAGTCAGCCAAAAAATAGCCTACGGCGACCAGAAGCAGCTATCCGGGCCCGGGGCGCCGATGCGCTTCGGGCCCGATCTCTGCGCGGCCGCATCGCCGACCAACCGGGACTCCGCCAGGCCGCTCCAACTCGACCCGGCCGCTTTCGCCCTCACTCGGCGGCGAGCAACTCGGCCACCCGTCCGACCGCCAGGGGCTTGACCTGGCCGACGGTAATCGGTCGCCTGAGTTGGCGGGCGAGACTCGTGACCGCTGCCCCCCGCGCCCCGCAGGGCACGATCCAGCCGAAGGGCTCCAGGTCGTTGCATACGTTCAGGGCGAAGCCGTGGTAGGAGACGTACTTCTCCACCGCCACGCCGATGGAGGCGATCTTCGCCGGCGGGTCGGTGTCGACCCACAGCCCGGTACAGCCGGGCAGCGGGGCAGCCCTCACCCCCAGCTCGCCGCACAGCCCGCTCAGCGCCCGTTGGATACCTTCCACCAGCCAACGCAGCGTGCGCCCCTTCTTCTTCAGCCGGGTGATGACATACCCGGTCAACTGCCCCGGGCCATGCCAGGTGGTCTGGCCGCCTCGGGTCACCGCGTGCAGCTCCGTACCGCGGCGGGCGAGTTCCTGTCGCGTCAGCAGCAGGTCGGTTTCTTCGCTGCGGCGTCCCAGGGTGACAGTCGGCGGGTCGTGCTCCACGAGCACGAAGTGGTCGCGCAGGTCGTCGCCGGCCTGGGTTCGTGCCACCAGCTCGCGCTGCAGTTCCAGGGCGGGGGCATACTCGCAGAGACCGAGATCGATGACGTTCAGCTTCTCCATGGGCACAGCTTATCGACACCCCTGCCGCGACTCCAGAACGATCGCCGCCGCTACCCCAGACCGGCCGCAATGGGCACCCACAGCACCAGCACCATCAGCCCGGCCGCCGCGCACAGCACCGCCGCGCTGATCAGGTTCCTGCGGTACTTCATCCGGTCGCGGCCCTCGGGGGGCGAAGGCTGCAGCAGGGCGTACAGCAGGGCAGGAATCGCCGCGATCACCAGCGGGGGGATGGGGACCGAGAGGATCGCCAGGCGTTTGGCCCGCTCGGCCGCCGCGACGGCCGGGGGGTCGGGAGTTGCGGGCTGGCCGTTCTCGGCGCTGTCGGGGGTGTGTTGGTCGGCGGGTGCCTGGGATTCCCATTCCTCCAGCAGTTGCCGCGCTCGGTCGGCATCCTGGGGCAGCACGGCCACGCGGACCCCCTGAGGCGCCACCGCCGGGAGCATGTACGACAGCATCGACATGGTATTCGCCCCCAGCACGATCGCGTTGATTCCCTCGGCCTCCAGTGCGAACCGGGCCATCTCGGCATCCTGCAGCGTCCCATAGGCCACCACCGTCGTCAGTTCCCCGTCGCCCATGTCTGCCTCGCCTTTCGTTCGTTCATCCATAAATAAGACGTCGGTCGACCAGGAATGTTTCATCGGTTCTGGGTCGATCTGCGGACGAGGTCGTCGTGGTAGACCTTCATGAGCCGATCGGTCAGCCCCGGCAGCAGCGGAGCGAGGACCGTCAGGATCCGCCCGCCCGGGGTGAAGACCAGTTCCGCCCGTCGTCGGCCTGCCGTGGCGGCAATGCGTTCGCCTACCGCCCGCGGGTGCATCATGGTCCGCAGTTTCACGAAGCTCGACCGCCTTGCCGAGCCGGTGTCGGAGTCGTCGAAGAACTCGGTTTTCGTCAGCCCCGGCAGCACGGCCGTGGCGAGGACCCCGTGCCCTATCAGTTCCACGCGCATCGATTCGGTCAGTTGGATCAGGGCGGCCTTGGAGGCGCAGTAGGCCCCGTGCAGCGGCGTCCCCCGTCGGCCGATGACGCTTGCGACGTTAAAGACGTGACCGCTGCCCCGCCGGATCATCAACGGTGCCACGGCCTTGCATCCGTGCCAGGCACCGAAGTAGTTGACCTCGAAGATCCGGCGCATGTCGGCCTCGTCGGTCTCGTGGGTGCGGCCATACCCGCCGACCCCGGCGTTGTTGACCATCACGTCCACGTGCCCGAACCGTTCGGCGGCGGTGGCGACCATCTCGAACACCTGCTCCCGGTCGGCTACGTCGGTCGGGTGGGGCATTCCCTCGCCGCCGGCCTCGGCGCAGGCGTCGGCGACTTCCCGCAGGCGCTGCTCGCGTCGGGCCGCCAGCACCACCGCGTACCCTCGGCGGGCGAACGCCAGCGCCGCCTCCCGCCCGATCCCGCTGGAGGCCCCGGTGACAATGGCAACCTTGCGATCCTGGCTCATATGCCCTCCGGCGTCGATTGGTAGAGAATGACCATCCACGTAATCCCCCCCGCCGCGGCCGTCAGGAGCAGCAGCTTGATGGCCGTCACTACCCGGGCGATCTGGCGCACCGTGCCTCCGCGGGCACCGAGGTTGAGAATGTGATTCACCCGCCAGGCGATCGAACCGTGTCGCCAGTTGAACTTGCGAAAACTCATGCCGTTGAGAATCGCCACCTGTTCGAGTGCGTCGGCGAAGACCCGCGCCCCCTGGGGGGTCACGCGGTCGCCGACCATGTCCGGGTCGGGGGCGAGCTGCCTGCTCATGACCCACGCGGCAAGCACGTCGCTTTGGCGCTCGAACCGCCGCGAGATCCACCCGAAGCCCAGCGCCCACACCGTTGCCAGCACCGCCACCGCCGACGCCAGCGCGGTGGTCGCGTCCAGTTGCAGCGGGATCGCCAGCGATTCCACCGCGGCCTGTACCAGCGTGATCGAGCCGATGGCGAACAGCCCGGAGAAGAAGATGTGGTGCCCGACGATGTGCCCGGCCTCGTGGGCGAAGATCGCCTCGATCTGCTCGGGCGGCATGCGTTCCAGGAGGGCATCGCTGAGCAGCACGTAGCGCACCGGGCCGATCACGCCCATCGCCCCGGCGTTGGCCAGAACGCCCCCGGACTCCCACACCAGCACGTTGCGGCAACGCAGGCGCAGGCGGCGGCACATTTCTTCCAGGCGGTCGCGCAGCGGGCCCCGCTCGAGCGGTCGGGTCTTCCACACGCGGACGATCAGCAGCGGTGCACAGAGAAAAACCGAGCCCACCACCGCAATCGTCGCCACGCCCGAGAGAATCTCGCCGGTGAGCCCCGCGCCGAACCAGCCGGCCCGGTAGGCTAGGTCGATCAGGTCTCCCCCGAGGACGATCAGCGAGACCGGGGCGAGGATGAACAGCAGATGGTGTCGCAGGTTGAAGATGAGGAACTGCCTGGCGGTCCAGAACGGCGGCGCCTCGGACGGGGCGGCCTCGGCCACCCGGGCACGGACCTGGCGGTGGTAGGGGTACTCCAGCCGCCATGTGAGGACCAGTGCCAGCACGAAGGGCACCAGCAGGGCAAGCTCGCCCAGCAGCGGCCAGCGCCCCAGCGGCCAGGCGTGTCCCAGCCCGGGCAGGTGGGCATCCTGCATGAGCCACCGGGCATACCCCAGGTACGCCACCGCGACCGACCCGCCTACCAGCCACAGCAGGCGAAGGGCCTGCAGCGCCGCCTGTCCCAGCGGACGCTTGCCGTCGGTGGGTCCGAACTTCTCCAGGTGCCGCAACCCCGCGGCCGTCCATGCGCTGGTGATCGACGCGGTCCCTGCCAGGTAGGCCACGATCAACGGCAGCGTAAGCCAGCCACCCACCCAGGAGGGGGCGGGCAGTTCCAGCGTGGCATAGGTTGCGACAAAGGCAAGCAGGATCACAATCTGCATTTGGCACCCGGGCAATTCTAGCGCGGCATCGCGCGGCAGGGATGATACCCGACGCCCGGGGCGTGAACCACCTCCCGGGCGATGCGAATTGATCGGCCCGGGGTTGCGGAATTGTGCCCCTCGCCCGTGAGGCCGCAGAAGATTCCGAGGTCGGCAGGGAGAGGATCCAGCGCATCGCTTATGTATATCAGTACTTAGAACAGTCCCTGCGGTCGCAGGTGGCGGTGCAGAAATTACTTTCGGGCGGGGGCGAATTCCGGTGTGAAATGCCGGCAGCCGGCGTTTAACAGCTAGCTGATTTGTGAGGTCAGCGCAGGCGGGAGCAGCGATGTGCGGCCCGCATATCAGACCCGGGAACGCCAGGGGCAACGCCCGGGTCGTTGGAGAATCCCCTGGGAGACTACGCAGATGAAGAGGAACGGTTTGTGGTTCGCCATCCTGATGGCACTGACGCTGGTGATTTCGGCCGGGGACAGCTTCGCTCAGGAAGACACGGGGATGGAGGGCGAGAAGCCCGCCAAGGTGAAGAAGGAAAAGGGCAAGAAGAAGAACAAGGCCGACAAGCCCAAGCGCGAGAAGGCCAAGAAGAACAAGGGCGAGAAGGCCTCCAAGCCCCGCCAGGGCGAGTGGGAGAAGGTCTGGATGGTCGTGGTCAAGGAAGTCGAGCTGACCGAGGACCAGCAGGCGACCCTCAAGCAGAAGGTCGAAGCCAAGCAGCAGGCGATCAACGAGTGGAAGCAGGCCAACGCGGCTAAGCTTGCCGAACTCAAGAAGAGCTACAACGAAGCAAAGAATGCCGACAAGGCCAAGGCCAAGGGAATCCGCATCGAGATGGGCAAGCTCTCTGCCGAGCAGAAGAAACTCGAGGCCGAGAAGCAGGCCGAGTGCATGGCGGTTCTGGCGGCCGACCAGAAGGCCAAGTGGGAAGGCGTCCAGATGTTCAACAAGGTCATCCGCCGCTATCGCAAGGTGAACCTGGACGATGGCCAGAAGACCAGGATGAAGGAAATCTGCATCGCCGGGGTCAAGGACATCGAGGCTGCCGAAGGCAAGAACAAGAAGGCCGCCGTCAAGAAGGTCGAGCAGGGCTGCGCGGCCGTGCTGACCGCCGAGCAGCGCGAGCAGGTTTCCAAGCCCAAGGCCGACAAACCAAAGCGCGTGAAGGCCGACCGCCCCAGGAAGGAAAAGAAGGGCAAGAAGGCCCGCGATAGCGGCGACGACGCCAAGGCCGACGAAGGCGAGATGTAAGACGCCCTCCTGATCGCCCGTTTTCGAGAAGTTCGTGCAGGCCCCCGGGGCCGATGCCTCGGGGTCCTGTGCTTTCTGGGCGGGGCCGGTCAGGCCGGCGGCAGTGGAGGGGCTTTTTTGCCTGCGGATGGGCTGGGGGGACGCAAAAGGGGTTGAAATCTCCTGCGAATCTGGTAATTCTAAGGGGATACCGATGTGGCGGCGTAGCTCAGTTGGTTAGAGCGAGGGATTCATAAGCCCTAGGTCACTGGTTCGAGTCCAGTCGCCGCTATGGACGGGGTTCTTGGCAGAGTCCCGTCCGTTTTCTGCGCCGTTGGCCCCTTGAGGGTTGCCCCCCCGCTGGGGAATTTCCCTTGACGAAGGGACCCCGGATGGCGAGAATTCCCAGTCGCCGTATTGACTGAACTCAATACCTTATCACTGTTCTAGGAGATTGAGGCACATGCATCTGTTGTCAACTCTGATGATTCTGGCTCAGGACACCGAGGAAGAAGGCGGCGGAATGCTGGACGCTTTCTTCACCCCCCTGAATGGCATTCTGCTGCTGGGCATTATCGCCCTGATCGTGTTCTGGAGAGTTTACCGCAGCCGCCAGATGTAATGACGCCGGGGTCGGAAGCCCGCAGCCCGTGGTTGCCCGCAACGGCAGCGCCGGACGAGGTGCTGTGTCGCCTCACCGGCCGCGGGTCTTCTGCACGATCGGCATGTAACCGTACCTATTTCCGTCCGGCGAGGATTGGCTCGACCGGCCGGGCTGTTCATGGTCTCATCGCGTCATGTTCGGCGATGACTCCCCCAGCAGGAAAACGATGCCCAAAGCCTCTCGAGACGTCGACGCACTTGCTCAACTGTTCCGTATCCTCGCAGACCCGACGCGTCTGCGCATCATCACCACCCTCCAGGATGGCGAACGGAACGTCACCGAGCTGTGCAAGGAACTCAAGACGCCCCAGCCGACCGTATCGCGGCACCTGTCCATTCTTCGCATGGGCGGGCTCGTCGAGAACCGGCGCAACGGCAAGGAGATCATCTACTCCATTGCCAACCACCACAAGACGCCGTCGGCGAGGGGGCTCTCCAGTATCCTCAAGAAATCGTCGGCCGTCCGCATCGGGCCGCTTGTGCTGGGCATGAGCAAGAGCTGAGCGACGCTGCGCCCGATCGCCGGGGCTTGGGGAATCTCTTTCCTGCAGCGGCATTGCCATGCGTGACAAAAACGCTATTCTTTGACGCATGGCTGCACCTGCGCCCAAGCCGATCTACGTCCTGCACGGAAACGACGCGTTCCTGCGCGACCGCCATCGCCACGAACTGATCCAGCGATTCCTGCCGGACGCCGACCCCCAGACCTGCATCGCCCTGTTCGACGCGACGGCCGAGCTGTCGGCGGTGCTGGATGAACTGCGCACCCTTCCCTTTCTGGCGCCGCTGCGCATGGTCATCGTCCACGATGCCGACGCGTTTGTTACCGCCCATCGCGAAGCGCTGGAAAACTACCTGGAGTCGCCGGCGCCCTCGGGCGTGCTGGTGCTGATCGTCGGCAGTTGGCGCAGCAACACCCGCCTTGCCAAGCTGGTCGCGAAGATCGGCGAGGTGCTCGACTGCGGGGAAGTCAAAAGCGGCGCGGCCGGCGGACACGTGATGCAGTTCGCCGCCGAGCGTGACAAACAGCTCAACCGCGACGCCGCCCAGTTGCTGGTTCAGTGGGTGGGCAGCGACCTCTCGGCGCTGTCCAGCGAGGTCGAGAAGCTCGCCACCTACGTCGGGGACCGCAAGCAGATCACGCTCAAGGACGTCAGCGCGCTGGTGACCGCCTCGGCCGGTCCCGACGCCTTCGACCTGACCAACGCCATCGCCGCGGGCAACACCGCCGCGGCGCTGAAGGCGCTGGGCGGCCTGCTCAACATCCGCGGCGAGGAATTCCGCACGCTGGGGCTCATCGGCTGGCACCTGCGGATGGCGTTGCGGGCGGCCGAGCTGGTCAACCGCGGCCAATCGCCGGAAAACGCCTGCCGGGCCGCCAAGGTCCCGCCGTTCCGCAAGAAGGACTACCTTTTCCTGCTCCGACGCCGCCCGGTGGAGAAACTGCGGGCCGACTTCCGCGCTCTGCTGCGGGCCGACCTGGCGATGAAGTCCGGCTCCAAGGCCTCCTCGGCGATGCAGGACCTCGTAATCGCATTGTGCAACTGACGAGAAAGAAAGCAGAGCACATGAGTCAGTGGAACGCCGTCGTCCGAGCCCTGTTGTGTGGTATGGGGGTCTGCCTGTGGACGATCGGTTGTCAGCCGGGCAACCGGGCCCAGACAACCAGGAACACGCCTGCCGTCGATAGTTCCACCGCCGAACCCGGCGATCCAAATGGTCCAGAAGATCCGAACGCCGGTAGGCCGATACCCGGGCCAAGCGAGAAGTCGGAGCCGGTCGAGCCGCTCACCGTCGCTTGCCGGTCGCGAACGCTCTCGATGCTCGTGCTCCAGGACGGTAAGCCCGTTCGCCCGACCAGCGGGGCGTACCACCTCAAGCCCCGGCCTTTCACGCTGCGGTTCGCCGGCGATCTCGACGATGGCGGTTACGTCGCCCTGCCCGACCCGAACCAGATGGCCGAGTTGCAAAAGCCCGGGCTAGTGCTGATTACCTCCTCCGGTTACGGGGCCGCGTGGGGCGGGGAACACCTGTGCGTAACGCCGAAGGAAAGGTTGAAGGTCAACACCGACACCGCCGAGTGGCTGGACAATTGGGCCGATTCGCGCCAGGAGCACAGACGGCTGACCGAGAGCCTGGAACTGCACGTGGGGCCGCGGCCGGCATTTGCGGAGTTCGGCATCTTCTATCTCCGCTTCGACACCTCCATGACTCCGGAAGGGCAGACCCCCACCGACGACCTGGTCGTCCGCCGGCATTTCGAGAAGCCCTTGGGCACCTTCCGCCGCCTGCGGTTTCTGCTGATCGTCACCCAGCCGCTGACCGAGAAGCACCTCAGCCAACTCAACTTCACCCCCTGCGATCTGGTCTTCGACCGGTAGCGTTCAGCGCTGGCGTCGTCGCAGAAGGACGGCACCGCCGAGGGCGATCACCGACAGGAGGCCGGGCTCGGGAACATGGAAGGTCACCTCTCCGGTGGAGTAGAGGTCACTGGTGTCGAACCATCCCGGGGCGTCGGTACGAATGCTGTCGAATCGGCCGACGCGGTTGGAGAAGGTCCAGTCAAAGATACGGAAGACCGTTCCGTCCATTTCGTCGGGGTTGGCCGACTGTGCCACGCGGAGCAACAACTCCCCGGCAAGGGAGGCTTCCAACGGCTCGCAGTACTCAGCGAAGTGCAGTGTTGAATCCCACTGGTTGTCTTCAAGGGTGATCTCCAGCGTGGCTCCGGGGGCGATTCGGAGGAACTCCTTGATGTTGACCGGGATGGGCTCTTCATCGAGACTGTCTTGCAGGTGGAATGTTTCTCCGGATTTCAGATCGAGGTGCCGCAGAGATCCATCGGTCCATATCCAGGAACCTTCCGAGCTGTCAAAGTGCGTTTCGAAACGGCAGTTTCGGAAGTCCATGCCTTTCCGGGGCACGACCTTGCAGTCCTCCAGGGTTGCCTCGCGCAGGTCCACGCCAGCCAGGTCGAGTGTGAACAGTTCCATGTCGGACAGCTTGACCCCACGCAGGGTCTTTCTTGCATAACTGGCGGTTGAGGCGAGCATGTCCACCGTGATGTTGGCATTGGTGAAGCGGGCATAGCGGATATCGGCGTCAGTAAGGTCAGCATCGGTCAGGTCGGCGCCCTGCAGGCTGGCATGACGGAGGTCGGCACTGCGAAGCGAGGCACCAGTCAGGTCCGCGTTCCGAAGGTTGGCCTCTCTCAGGTCGGCGTCCTGGAAATGCGTGAGAATGGCGTCGCAGCCGTTCATCGAGCATTCCTGCAGGTCCGTCCCGCTGAAATCCATGAGGCTGAGAGTCATACCCGCCGGGAACCGGATGCCGGCCATTTGTCGGCTCTGGTAGCTGGCCGTGTCCTCCAGTTGGCTGCGGGACAATCCGACCGTGTCTGAGAAATGCACGCCCTCGATCACGGCTCCCTCAAAACTCGCAGAACCGACCGAGGACTGCCTGAAGTGACAACCCGTCAGGTTCTGTCCGCTGAAGTCCCAGCCGCTGAGATTCATGTCTCTGAAGGAACATCCGGACAGATCCTCCATCTGGTAGCTCCGGGTGGAGAGCAACTGAGACTCGGTAAAGCCGGTGTTCGCCTGAAAGGAAGCGCCCCTGACGTCAGCATCACTGAAATCAACACCGGTCAGATTGGCTCCGTAGAACGCGGTTCCCCGCAGGTCCTGGCCGGTCAGGCGGAAGCCTCTCAGGTCGAGATAGGTCAGCGAACGCGGACGAAGCTGGCCGTTCTGGAAACTGGCCGTGCTCTCCAGTTGTGCGGGTGTCAAGCCCTGGATATTGCCAAGGCTGCTGCCCGATATATCCACCCCGGAGAAGTTGGCACCGGTCACGTCGGTGCCCCACCAATTCGTGTTGCGAAGATCCATCCCCGAGAAATCCATGCCACCGAGGTCCATCGGTGGAAGCGACACGCCGTGCAGGTCACCGCTCTGGAAGCTCGCGGTGCTGGAAAGCATGCCCGGCGTGAATCCCCACGCACTCGACAGGTTGATGCCGTTGATGATCGCATCGGTCAGCGTGGCCCCGGTCAGGTCCGCCGACAGATAGGTATCGCGAAGGTCTGCCCGCCGAAGGTCTGCCCCTGTGAAATTGCAGGTGTAGTCAAAACGCGCATTCCGGATGCTGGCATCCTGAAAATTGGCCCCTGCAAAGGACCCACCGAATGAGCTGAATCTGTCCAGGTTGGCTCCGGACAGGTCGGCCCCGTTCAGCAGGTCGATCGAGCCGCCCGAGAGATCGAACCCGGACAGGTCGCACCCCGACAGGTTGACATCCCAGATCCTGGTGTCGGGCAAGCTCTTCCGCTGGAAGGAGGCCGTCGTTTCGAGTTGATCGGGTGTCAACGAACCACCCACCGAGCCGATACGTGCGCCCGCGATTTCCGCATCGCTCAGGTCGGCCCCGGTCCAGTTGCAGGAAGCGAGATTCGCCCCGCGCAGATCCGCTCTCCGCAACGAGGCATTGGTGAAGTCCGCCCCGTAGGCACTGGCGTCTTTCAAGTCGACGTCGTTCAGCAGGGCGTCCCGGAATACGGCGCCCATCCCACTGGCTCCGGAAAGATCGGCCGAGTTGAGATCGGCCCCCGTGAGGTCGGTCTCTTCCAGCGAGGCTGATGCAAACGAGACCCCTTGGAAGCGGCCGCCCGAGAGGTCCAACTTGTTCAGACCGGTTCGCTGGAACGCTTTGCGGCGCCAGGAGTCGGTGCTCTCGATCACCGCGGCTGATAGTCCGACTGCTTCGCCGAGGTCGGCTCCATCGATGATTGCGTCGGTCAGATCGCACCCGATCAGACGGGCCTTTCGGAGGCTCGCCCGGGTCAGGTCTGCCCCGCGGAGGGAACCACTGGTGAGGTTGACATGGGCCAGATCGGCCTCGACGGCATTGACGTCAGCCAATATGGCTCCAGTCATCTCCGAAGGCATATCGGCCCGTCGCACGTCGGCACCGGTCATGTCTGCCCGGGTGAGAGTGGAGACATTGAAGTTGGTCCCGGTGAACTGGGCTCCCTGCAGGTTGGCATCGGTGAAGTCGCAATCCAGATCGGACCAACCGATCTTCGAGTCGCTCAATGCGCTCCCGACGAAATCGCATGTCATGTACGAGGAGCACAGGTTCGCGCCCCGGAAATCGGCACCGCTGAAGTCGCAAAAAATCAGGAGCGCCCCTCGCATCTGCATATGGGAGAAATCGATACCGACGAAATCCCGATGCCGCATCGTGACTGCACCAAGTGTGCGGTTCTTGAAACTGGCCGTGGAGTATATCTGCCGGTTGCTCAGTCCGTCGGCCCAGTCGGCAAGTGTCGCAGCGGTGACGATGGCGTCGTTGCAGTCCGTGCCCGAAAAATCCGCACGGCTGAAATTGGCCCTCGACAGATCGCTGTTCCGGAAATCACAGTCGTTGACCTTCGAATCCTCGAAATCACCATCGGTAAGCACGGCGCCCCGGAAATCTGAAGACCGGATCCAGGCGTCATTGAAACGAGCCTGTAGCAACGAGGCGTTCCGGAAGTCCGCGTGTTGGATTGTGGAGCGGGCGAAAGAGGTGCCCGATCCTTCGGCCTCGCTGAAATCTGCATCTCGAAGTGTGGCAGCCCTGAAACTCGTTCGGTCCAGATCGAAGCCGCTGAAGTCCCATCCGGACATGTCGTTGCTGTTGAGTTGAACTCCCGTGAGATCCTTCGCGACATAGTTTCGTGTACTGTAGAATTGAGCCTGCGTCATCTCCCGCCAGTTGCTCAGCCACGCTCCCCGGATGTTCATGCCCGTCATATTCACGTTGTTGCTGAACTCGGCGGATTGCAGGTTGGCCCCGGAGAAGTTGGCGTCTTGAAGACTGCAGTCATAGAACCGTGCGCCAGTCAGTATGGCATTGCTCAGGTTCGCCCCGGACAGGTCCGAGTAGTTAACTCGCGCTGAATCGATGTCTGTCTCGGACAGATCAAGATTCCTCATGTCGCAGGAGCTGAACCTGATCTTACGCATTTGTGTTGACCCATCGAAGCTCACCTGCCGCAGGTCGATTTCGGTGAAGTAGGGCGTGTTCAGGCTTGCCCCGTCGAAGCGGGCACCATCCAGACGCAGGCGGACGAACATGGCCTCATACCCGTGCGTGTTGCGGAAGTCGACATCGACGAAGTTCCCGTCTACAAACCTTATCTTTTCCAGTGTGGCCCCGGCGAAGGATGCCCCGGCAGCATGGGCGCCACTGGAGCTGGCACGACTGAAATCGGCTCGGGCGAAATTGGCGTCGGCCATGTAGACACCATCCAACCGGGCGTCGTAGAAGTTGGTCTCCACAGCCGTAATCCCCTCCATTGAGGCTGTGTCCAGGATGCTCCTGGTCAGATTCGCGCTGCTGATGTCAGCATTGATCAGATAAGCCCTGGTCAGATTCCGCTCGATGAGGTCGGCACCCGGCTCGGCATCCACCCCGATTCCATCCGGGACAGGCGTACCGGTTTCGAATTTACCCTCCGTCGGGTCCGTGGGGTTCCTGTAAGCCCATGTGTGAATGTCTCCCCGGCTGTATCCGGCAACCAGAACAGATACCAGCAACGCAGCGCAGATCCCACGAGTCATCGCCTTCCTCCTTAACCTGATTCCACGGGTCCCCCGGGAGATTGACTCTCCGGTTATCGGTGGAAACCCCTCTCCAGCGAACAACCAATCATAAGCGAGGGCTGCAATTCGTCAACGAGGCACATCAAAAAACCCCAAACTGCTGACCTTACATATACTCCCACAGGTCGTCGGGAATTCGGCCGATGGAGGCCGGCGGGGGCGTGTCTGGCTCGCCGCGGGGGTCGGTGGCGGTTGTGTATTCGTCGCGGATGACCTCCACGTCCGGAAGCGAGCCCAGGAACTGGCGGCCGTAGGATTTGGTGACGATGCGATGGTCGAGCACGACGACAATGCCGGTGTCGGTCTGCGTGCGGATCAACCGTCCGAAGCCCTGCTTGAACAGGATGACCGCCTCGGGAAGCTGGTACTCCCCGAAGGGGTTCCCGCCGGAGGAGCGGATCGCGTCGATGCGGGCCTCGATCAGCGGGGCGTCGGGCACGGCGAAGGGCAGCTTGGTGATGATGACGTTCTGCAGGGCCTCGCCGGCCACGTCCACCCCTTGCCAGAAACTCATGGTTCCCAGCAGGACCGACCGCGGCTTGTCGCGGAACCTCGCCAGCATGCCCGCCCGGGAGCCGCTGCGCCCCTGGGCGAGCAACTGGTAGCCTTCCTCGTCGCAGAAGTCCGCCAGCTCGTCGGCCATGCCGTCCAGTTGGGCGTAGCTGGTGAGCAGCACGAAGCACCGCCCCTGCGACTTGCGGACATAGTGCCGCACCGCCCCGGCGGCGTTGGGGATGAACTCGCGGCCGTTGGGGTTGCCCAGGCGCGTCTCCACGTACACCTTCGCCTGCGAGCGGAAATCGAACGGGCTGTCCAGCAGCAGCTCGTGTCCTTCCTCCAGCCCGAGTCGCGAGCGGATGTAGTCGAACCCGTGTTTGCCGGCCCGGCTGGTCGCCAGGGTGGCGCTGGTGAGCACGGCCGAGTTGACCCCGTCGAAGAGCATCTTCTTCACGATCGGCGCCACGTGGATCGGCGAGGACGACAGCGTCACGGTTTCGCCCCCGCGGCTCCGGCGGGTTTCGATCCAGTAGGCGCTGTGTTCGTCCTCCTGGCGGATCAGGTCCTCGGTTTGCCCGGCCAATTCGCGGCAGCGCATCTCGTAGGCCAGCAGTTCCTGGGCGGTGGGAGTATCTTTCAGCGGTTGTCGCAGTTTGTTGAGGGCGACCGCCAGGCTCTGCAGCGCCGGGGAGAGTTCGTTGAAGACGACCTCGGGTTCGGTAATTCGGCCGTTGCGCTGAATCCCGTCGCCGCGGTAGTCTGCCAGGGCGTTGAAGAAGCTCTCGGCAGCCACCGACGCGCGGTTGGTGGCTTCGATGGCCTCGCCCGCTTCCAGCATGCTCAGTAGCCCGCGGTTGGTGCGGTCGTTGTGCAGTTCGCGCAGCAGGTACTGCGCGGCCGCGGAGGAAACACTGACGCCGAAGTGCCCGCTGGCGACGCTTTCGATGGTGTGGGCCTCGTCGAGCACCACCAGGTCGTACTCGCCCAGCAGCTTGGCGGCCGGGGTGTCGATCGCCAGGTCCGAGAAGAACAGGGCGTGGTTGGCGACGACGATGTCGGCATCGTGCAGGCGTCGCCGGGCGGCCCGAAGGAAGCATCGGCCATGGTGGGCGCATTGGGCATTCTGGCACAGGCCCGACTCGCTCCGCACCTTCGCCCAGACGGCAGGTTCCAGGTCGAAGTCGATCTCCTGCAGTTCGCCGGTCTCGGTGCCCATCGCCCACTCGGCGACCTGCTGAAGCTGGGCCAGTTGCACCGGGTCGCTCAGCAGCTTCTCGCGGGCCTTGATGGTCGTCGCCATCCGGCGCATGCACAGGTAGTTGGTGCGTCCCTTGCCCAGGACGGCCTTGAACTTCATCGGCAGGACCTTCGCCAGGAATGGCAGATCCTTGTGGATGAGCTGTTCCTGGAGGGCGATGGTGTAGGTACTCACCACGACCCGCTGGTCGTTCTCGGCGGCCCGGAGAATCGCCGGCACCAGGTAGGCGAAGCTCTTGCCCACGCCGGTGCCCGCCTCCACCAGCAGGTGCTCGCAGTCCTCGAAGGCGGCATGGACGGCCTGGGCCATCTCGAGCTGCTGGGGGCGGTGTTCGTAGCCCGGCAGGGCGGCCGCCACGAGTCCGTCGGGGGCGAGGATGTCGTGTACGGTCAGGCTCATGGTCGGTGGGGGGCCCGGGTGGTTTCGGTGATGCGGACGGGGTGGTCGAAGTGGCTCACGAACTGCCGGATGAACAGGAACGTAAGCCCGGCCATGCTGATGGCGATGAGCACCGCCAGCAGCGTGCAGACCGATCGGCCTCGCAGCACGCCTTTCTGCATCGAGTCGATGATGCGGTCCTTGGCGAGGGTGAGCATCGCCAGGAGGACGGCCATGGCGGTCGGCCAGATGCTGATCGAGTGGATACCGCTGTAGACGAAGGTCACCGCGGAAACTTCCCGCCCCGACTGCAGGCGGTAGACGGTTTCGCCGTCGGGCATCTGCAGGATGGTTCCGTTGACGGCCTCGCCGCCGATCAGCGCGTACATCATCGTGTAGGCCAGGAAGTTGCCCAGCCCGACGATGATGACCCAGAGACAGATTTTGGTTCGGCGATCGATGGCGGACCTCCCGACGGGTCTGCTGCGGGGCACTCCGCGCAGGCGGACCTCTCGATACCGGTATAGCTTTCGGGCGGGTGGTCTGTCAACGCCGCCCACCACCAACGGGGCTTGTGTTACCGGGGAAGGTTCGCTAGAATCGGACTCTTGGTAGTACACGTCTTTCGTGGGTCTTCGACCCGTACTGAGGCACGCAGACTTTCCCGCCGCGGGGCGCAGGCGCGGTCGCGGGAGCAGTGAGGAGTCGGTCATGTCTGGAATGTTCCCGTCGGGGAAGCAGGTCGGCCGCGGTGGCTTTACGCTGATCGAGTTGCTGGTGGTCATCGCCATCATTTCGTTGCTGGTGAGCATGCTGCTGCCCTCGCTCACCCAGGCCCGCGAGCAGGCCCGCACCACCGTCTGCCTGACCAACCAGCACGCCATCGGCACGGCCATCCACACCTACGCCCAGGAGTACAACGACTTCCTGCCCCCTGCCCTGCGGCAGGACCCGGAACAAACCCCTGCTCCGCCCAGCGACTCCAGCGACCCGTGGGTCCGCGACATCACCCACAGCGAATCGTGGGCGACGATCCTGGTGCGCGAAGGGCTCATCGACGCGCCTCGCCCGCGGAGTCCCTACGACATGGACGATACCCCATCCCCCTTCCGCTGCCCTTCGGGACGGGCCGACGTCTCCCCGCTGAGCAACTCACGGGGATCGGCCAGCGGCGACCCCCGCGCCAAGGCCTGGCAGGGCGGGCTGCCCCAGGCGTGCACCATCGACGACGAAGACTGGTACGTCCACAACTGGTACGGAGCGTCGGCCGACACGTTCTACGTGAAGAACTTCCCCTTCGCCAAGGTACCCCGCGACACCGACCCGGATTACTCCTTCGGGTACCAGCTCGGCAAACTTCGCTCCACCAGCCGTATTGCCGCCATCTACGACGGATGGAACGTCCACCGCGGCTGGGCGTGGTACACCATCGCCGCCCGCCACGGCGGCCGAAAGCTCACCAACGTCATGCGGCTGGACGGTTCGGCCAAGACCTACGAGCGCACCGCCCTGCCGCTGGAGCGCTTCGAGAAGAACCGCTACATGACCGCCACCGAACTGAGCGAGAGCTACCCCGCCCTGATGTGGCGAAACGACCAGTGGGAGAACTGACAAGCAGGCCG
Organism: Phycisphaerae bacterium; assembly: GCA_046539005.1. Taxonomy (GTDB): domain Bacteria; phylum Planctomycetota; class Phycisphaerae; order SM23-33; family SM23-33; genus CAZFPT01. The sequence continues at coordinate 2,500 of JBKHHV010000021.1, read as the reverse complement.
CAACCCCCCAGCGACCGCACCCCGCCACCGGCAGGACCCCCGCGCCCGAGCCAGACGGCTGACGCGCCCCCGCCGTCCGACAGCCCCGGCGCCTGCCGGTTGCCGCCGCTTCCACCGAGCCCGCCCTTGCAACCTGCACCCCCCGATGGTTCAATCGGTCTCCCCCGGGCGACCGGGCCGAACCGACTCGCGAAAAGGACCCACGACATGAAACACTACCTCGGAATCGACGTAGGCACTTCCGGCACCAAGTCCCTGATCATGGACGCCGAGGCGCGCGTTCTGGCAACGGCGACCGCGGAGCACCCCAGCAGCGCCCCCAAGCCCGGCTGGAGCGAGCAGGCACCCGACGATTGGTGGGGCTCCACCGTCAAGAGCGTCCGGGCCGTGCTCCGCAAAGCGAAAATCGACGGCAAAACCGTCGCCGGCGTGGGGCTCTCGGGGCAGATGCACGGCCTGGTCATCACCGACCAGGACGGTTCGCCGCTGCGACCCAGCCTCATCTGGAACGACCAGCGCACCGCCGAGCAGGCCGCGATGATCGAAGACGCCGTCGGTGGCAAGAAGAAGCTCATCTCGCTGGCCGGGAACGTCGCGATGACCTCCTTCACCCTCACCAAGCTGCTGTGGGTCCGCCAGCACGAACCGAAGATCTACGACCGTATCCGGCATTTCCTGCTGCCCAAGGATTACGTCCGGCTGAAGATGACCGGCGAGTACGTGGGCGAAGTGTCCGACATGTCCGGCACGCTCATGCTCGACCAGAAGAAACGCACCTGGTCCAAACAGATCCTCTCGAAGTTCGACATCGACCCCGACATCCTGCCCCCGGTCGTGGAGTCGCACGAGGTCACCGGCAAGCTGTCGGCCGAGGCGGCCAAGGCCCTGGGGCTCGCCAGGGAAACCCCCGTGGTGGGCGGCGGGGGCGACCAGCCGGCCGGGGCCGTGGGCAACGGTGTGGTCCGCAACGGGCTCACCAGCGCGACGATGGGCACCTCCGGCGTGGTCTACACCCACTCCAAGGAATACAAGACCGACCCGCAAAGCCGCGTGAACACCTTCTGCTCCTGCGTGGAAGGCGAATACTGCATGTTCGGGTGCGTAATGGCCGCGGGGGGCAGCTTCCAGTGGTTCCGCAATACACTCAGCGATACCGAGATCGCCGCGGCCCGCAAGAAGAAGGTGGACCCCTACGAACTGCTGACGGCCATGGCCGAGAAAGCACCCGCCGGGAGCGAAGGGCTCTTCTGGCTGCCCTACCTCACCGGCGAACGGACCCCCCACGCCGACCCCGACGCCCGGGCGTGCTGGATCGGCATCCACTCCCGCACCACCAAGGCCGAACTGGTCCGCTCGCTGCTGGAGGGCGTGACCTTCGCTATGAACGACGCGGTAACGATTCTCGAAAACCGCGGCGTGCCGATCCGCCAGATCCGTCTCTCCGGCGGCGGGGCGCGCAGCGAGTTCTGGCGGCAACTGCAGGCCGACGTGTACGGGAAAACCTGCGTGACCATCAACTCCGAAGAAGGACCGGCCTACGGTGTGGCCCTGCTGGCGGCCGTGGGCACCGGGCACTACAGCAGCGTGCCCCAAGCGTGCAAGGAGGCGATCTCCATCACGCGAACCGTCAAGCCGGCCGCCAAACAGAAGCGGCTGTACGCGAAGCTCTATGAACAGTACCAGCGGCTCTACCCCGCCCTGGCCGGCGAGTTCAAGAATATCGCGAAGCTCTGACGGGCAATCCCCCGGGACACACGGGAGCCCTAAGCCACGAACCGCCACGGCAGATGGGGGGCGATCTCCCCGGAGGAGAAGGTGGTCATACCGTTCCGGTTGGACCGGATTACACGGTTTTGTGACGAACACCCCATCGCCTGCATCGCCGGCACTTCCCCCAAGACGGGGGAAGGGTTTCTGCCCGCCTGCCATCGTCAATTCCATACCCGTCACGGATCCCCTCAAACGCCACCGGGTGGCCTTGGCGTTCAGCGCTGTTCGAGACGGCCCCCATCGCGTTCTCCGCGGGCCTTACCCCCAAGGTGGGGGAAGGGTTTCTGAAGAGATACCCGCGTTGCCTGCATGAGGCGTGGTTTGGAGTGCCGAGGGTTTCTGCCGGCTCAGCGGCTGGCGACGCCGGGGCCGGTCAGCGGGCGACCTTCCACATCGCTGAAGGACCGTCGGGCGGCCTGCTCGATCAGCTCATCGGCCGAGTGCGCCGAAGCCACCGGGAGGCGCGAGTCGTAGAACTCCGCCACCGGCTGCCAGGTGTCCCCGCGGCCGCGCCGGGCAGTGGCGGCGCTTTGGGGGTTCAGGTCGCGTTGCCTGCGGGCGGGGTCCATCAGTTCCAGAAGGCCGGCAATCCGCGCCCGCTCGGCGCGTACGGCGGTGAGCCGAGCGAGGTACTCGTCTGCGGGGTTGTCGGCGAGGCCGTTACCTGGGGTGAGCCCGTCCGAGCAGGCCATCGCCAGTGACTCGCGGCAGGAGCGGATCTGCCTGTCCA
>JBKHHV010000241.1:0-5948 GCA_046539005.1 Phycisphaerae bacterium | reverse complement strand
TGAGCGGCCATTGTGGGTGGGCGGAACACAAACGCGGGCGGAACGCCTCGGCCGGGGCAATCCGCAGGCGTTACCCCCCCGTCCCCGGACCATGCCGCAAGGTGCGGAATCACCGAATCGCCGAATCACCGAATAAAATGAGTCGCCGAATCGCCGAGTCAACAAATCAACGAGTCGCCGAATTAAGAACAGCAAACACATCCTGACGGGTCTTCTGATGCTGCTGGCGGTATCGGCTGCGTCGGCTGCCGACCGGTGGTGGAACCCGCAGTTTGCCTATCGCCGGGTCCTCCGGTTGCCTGCCAATATTCGCCAGACCGGCCACGACGGGCCGGAGATCGGCGTGTTCACGATGGCCACCTGCGGGCTGACCCAGCCGGACGGGTCGGACATCCGCGTGGTGACCGCCGGCGGAGCACCCGTTCCTGCGCGGGTGCTGATGATGGGCCCGGGCGACTTGGCCAAAGTCGCATTCGGTATCGAGCCCGGGCAGTCGACGTACTACGTCTATTTCGGCACGCGGAACCCGCCCAAGCCGCCGCGGAAGCTGCAGATCAGGCGCGGGCTGCTGCTGGAGACCTGGGCCAATCCCGGCGGGAAGGTCAACACGCTCAAGCAGGCCCGGGCGGTGTTCGACAAGGCCGACAAACTGCTCGGGCGCGACTTCCGCTCCCGCGTCTTTCTCGGCCACAACCCGTTCGGGCCGGGCAACCAAATCGCCAACCGCTTCGTGGGCTATTTCAGCGTGGACCGGCCGGGCGAGTATCTCTTCGCGATCACCAGCCGCGACGCGTCGTTCCTGCTGGTGGACGACGAGTTGCTGATATCCAACGGCGGGCTGCACGGGCCGGTCCGTCGGTCGAAGGCCCGCAAAAAGATCACGCTGGACAAGGGCCTGCACAAGGTGGAGATGCTGCACGTGAACTTCCGGGCCGACCCGGTGGCGGTGCTGGCGTGGCAACCGCCGGGAGCCAAGCGGACCTGGCCGATGAAACCAAGGGACTTCCTGTCGGTGTACCCAGCCAGGCAGGGCCCGCTCCAGCGGTACGGCAGAAAAGTGGAGGTCGACCTGTCGGTGGACCATGCCGGCGAGGCGTTCTTCGCCAACCGCTACGCCCAGCGGTATCGGTTCGGGGCGGGGCTGTTCGGCTACCGCGGCGCGCGTTGGGTGTGGGACTTCGGCGACGGGCAGATTTCGTCGGCGCCCAATCCCCAGCACGTGTATCTTGCCGACGGGACCTACACCGTCCGGCTGGTCGCGACGACCGGCGTGGGCACGTTCCAGCGGCAACAGAAAATCGTGGTGACCCGCCCCTGGGACAAGGTGCACATCAACAAGCTCGACTCGCTCAAGCAGCAGGCGCAAATCGTTTCCGGATATGACTTCGCGAAGCTGTCGGTCGAGGCGAACCACGCTGCCGTGCTGCTGCTGGACCGGGCGGGGTTTGCGCGTCCTGCCCTGGTCGCTGCCCGGACGCTGCTGAAACGCGGCGGCGAACTGAAGCCCGAGGCGCTGGGGGATGTCGCGCTGGCAATGGCAGAGAGCCTGGTGCAGACCGACAAGCCTGCCGAGGCCGCCGATGCGCTGCAGAACGCCGCCAAGCGGACCGATTCGCCGAAGGTCCGGGCCGAACTCTACACCCGGGCAGGGCAGATCCTCCTGGAGATGGGCAAACCCGAGCCGGCCGAGAAGCTGTTCCGCAACGTGCTGATGAACTTCGCTGCCGCCACGAATACCCCGGCGATCCGCGACGCCCGCATCGGCATGGGCAACTGCCGGCGGGCGGCGGGCGATGCGGACAAGGCGGCCGAGGCGTACAAGTCCGCGGGGCTCGGCAAGGGTATCACCCTCAAGAAGCTGCCGATCACCCGCGGCGACTACGCGCGGCACGTCGAGGCGTACACCGCCGACGGCAAGCTCAACGACGCCGGCAGCTACCTGGACAAATGGGCTTCGGATATCCCCGCCGACCAACTGGAGGGCTACTGGTCGCTGCTGAAGGCTCGGCTCTGCGTGGCCCGGAAGGACCTGCCCGCCGCCGTGCGGGAGGCGGAGATTCTGCTGAAGGTCAACCCCACCAGCAATTACGCACCGCAACTGCTCCTGCTGACCGCCGACGCTCACGCCGCACAGAACCAGGCGCGACAGGCGCGGGCGGCGCTGCGGAAACTCGTGCAGGAGTACCCCGAGAGCGAACTGGCCGAAAAGGCGGCAGAGCGGCTTTCCAAGCAGGCTGCCGGTAAGCAGTAGCGCGAGAAGGGCAGCCGGGCAGGCGGATCACCGCCCGAGCAGTTCAGCCAGGGCGGTCTTGGCTACTTCGGGTCGGCCGGCCCGGCCGGCGTCGGCGGCGCGGTTCAGCAGCTGGGCCTGTCGGGCGGTAAAGGCTGCCGGGGCCGCCGGGTCGAAGTCGGCCAGGTTCAGACGCCGCAGGATAGCCCGCACCAGGCGGTCGATTCCGGTGCCGTCAACGGTCGAGACGGCCGCCTCGGACGAGTCCGGGGCGGGGTGTGCGTCGCACTTGGTCGCCACCGCCAGCACGTTCCGGGCATGCAGCCACTGGGGGGTGTGGAACGTCTCAGCCGGGCTCAGCAGCAGCACCAGATCGGCGGAATCCGCGCGTCGGCGTGCCCGGCGGACGGCTTCGGCGTCGATCCCTTTGGCCTCGTTCCACAGCCCGGCGGTGTCGGTCAGCCAGACCGGCAGGCCGTCCAGCAGCGCCGCCTCGCGGACCCAGTCCCGCGTGGTGCCTGCCTGCTCGTGGGCGATACTGACGCGTCGACCGACCAGCAGGTTCATCAGCGTGCTTTTGCCCGCGTTGGGCGGCCCGGCCAGCACGACCTCGGCTGGGTTCAGCAGGCGGTCATAGGCCGTGAACCTTGCCGCGGCGCGGGCGAGTTGCGTGGCATGGGCCTCGTCGAGGGCCTGCATCGCCCGCCCGGCCAGCTCGCTTAGCCCGGCAGACCATTGCACGCTGAGCGCGGTAAGCAGGCGCGTTCCCAAGGCGTGGGGGGCCAGCCGCAGCAGCTCTGCCCCGATGGCAGGGTTGTTCCGCGCCGGGTGCGACAGCGGCAGGTGCGGCTGGGCGTGGGCGGAATCGGCAATGTGTGCCCCGGCGCTATCCAAAGCCGCCAGCGCCAATCGCGTGACCTCCGGGCCGCCGTGAATGTTGATCTCCAGCCCCTCCGGCGTGCGGGCGACGATCGCCCGGTCGATGTCCCTGCCCTCGTGCGACAGCGTGCCCAGGCGCAACTGTCCTTCGCTCTGCGTTTCGCAGCGGTCGGCCGTCCAGCAGCTTTTCAGCACGCGGCCGGCACCGGCGCCGGCAAGGCCGATCACGGCGATTCCGCCTTTGCCCGCGGGCGTCAGCAGGGAAGCAATGGGACCATCGGCGGGCATGGCGGGCGATTATTCCTCGTCTTCCAGCCGCATGCGATCGGCCACCTGCCGATAGTAGGTGATCGCCACGCCGCGGAGGGTCAGGTCCGGCACGACGGCCTGGACCAGGTCGCTCTCGCCCACGTGCGGGCAGACCAGCGAGGCATCCCCGCCGGTGAGGATGACCGTCGGCCAGCTGTTCATCTCGATGGCGTAGGCTTCCACCAGCTCCCGCAGGGCCCCGCGGGCGGAATGGACGACCCCGCTGATGATCGCGTTTTCCGTGTTCTTGCCGATCAACTGCTCCGGGCTGCGGGGCGTCACTTCCGGAAGCTCTGCCGTATGGGACTTGAGGCTCTTGGCGCTCATGGAGATTCCGGGGAAGATGGCCCCGCCCATGAACACGCCGTCGGCGTCGATGGCGTCGACCGTGGCGGCCGTGCCGAAGTCGGCCACGATGCACGCCACGCCGAGCCGGTCATATGCAGCCACCGCGGCGCACAGGCGGTCGGTTCCGATGGCGCTCTCATCGGGCAGGTGTGTGGGCATGGGCAGATTGATGTCCCGCCCGATGACCAGCACGTCCTCGTTGATCGCGTCGGAGACTGCCGCCTCCAGGGCCCGCAGGCCCGAGGGGCTCACACTCGAGGCCACGACCTTCCGCGGGGCGGGCATCTGGTTCCAGATCACGCCGATCCCGGTGCCCAACTCGGACAAATCGCCGATGGCGAAGGACCGCGGTTCGTACACCTGCTCGCCGCAGACGTGGGCGAAGCGAATTCTCGTGTTGCCGACGTCGCACGCCAGCACGTTTGGCATTCCGTTGATTTCCATGGTGAATTCTACTCCTCGTCCGGGTGAAGCCGGCTCCAGATGATCTCCCCCAGACGCTCCAGGCCCTTGCCCGTGACCGCGGAGATCGGGATCACCTCCACGCCCAGCTCCTCGGCCATCCGCTGCACGACCTCGTCGGCACCGGTCAAATCCAGCTTGTTGGCCACGACGATCTCGTCCTTGTCGGCCAGCTGGGGCGAGTACTCGTCCAGCTCCTTGCGGATCGCTCGGTAGTCAGCCACCGGGTCGCCGTCGTAGGGGCAGGCGTCGACCATGTGCACCAGCAGCTTCGTCCGCTCGATGTGCCGCAGGAATTCATCGCCCAGCCCGGCCCCGTCGTGGGCGCCCTCGATGAGCCCCGGGATGTCGGCCATGACGAACCGCCGGAAGCGGCTCATCTCCACGATGCCCAGGTGCGGGTGCAGCGTGGTGAACGGGTAGTCGGCCACCTTTGGCTTGGCCTTGGTGACGCGGCTGAGCAGCGTGCTTTTGCCCGCGTTGGGCTTGCCGACCAACCCGACATCGGCGATGAGTTTCAGTTCCAGATGAAGCCGCCGCTCCTCGCCCGGCTCGCCCGGTTCCCACTCCCGCGGGGCCTGGTGCGTGGAGGACTTGAAGTGCACGTTCCCGCGTCCGCCCTTGCCGCCCTTGGCCACGCAGATCTTCTCACCGTCCTTGGCGAGGTCCCTGAAGACGGTCCCGTGCTCGGCGTCGTAGACGATCGTGCCCGGCGGGACGAGGATGGTGACGTCCTTACCGTTCCTGCCGTGACAGTTCTTGCCTTTGCCGTGCCCTCCGCGGTCGGCCTTCCAATGCCGGTGCCCGGCCAGGTGCTGCAGGGTGTTGTACGACTCGTCGGCCTGGACGTAGATGCTCCCGCCGTTCCCGCCGTCGCCCCCGTCGGGCCCGCCCTTGGGGACGAATTTTTCGCGTCGGAACGACATGCAGCCGTTGCCTCCGCCGCCGGCCTGGACGAGCAGGTCGACTTCGTCTACGAACAGTGCCTTGGATGAACCTTCGACGGCCATGAGTGCCTCAAATCGTGGGTATCGCGGAGGGTACCGCGAAAAGTGCATAGAAAAACAGGATGGCCCCTGCGCGGAGCCACCCTGGTGAAAATCGTTTTCTGGCTGGGCGTCAGACGACGTCGACGAACCGGCCGCGGAAGTTGACCTTCCCCTCGGCCAGGGCGAACAGCGTGTTGTCCTTGCCCATTCCGACGTTGGCGCCGGCCTTGAAGGGCGTTCCGCACTGGCGGACAATGATGGTGCCCGCTGTGACCGCCTGACCACCGTAGCGCTTGACTCCGCGGTGCTGCGGATTGCTGTCGCGGCCGTTGCGTGTTGAGCCTTGTCCCTTTTTATGTGCCATCAGTCAAACTCCATATTCAGCCGCGCCAGGCGCGGGGACTTACCGGACCAATTTCAGAGCCCCGGATTCTACTGACAACCCCTGGGCGCGTCAAGACGGTTTTTGCGGAAAAGCGTCTGTCCACGAAGTACACGAATTGGCACGAATTTCGGCTGACGCCTGTATGGAACCCCGTCGCAACGGGCGGCAACGGCTTTTGTCCACAGATTACACAGATTACTCAGATTGTCCGGCTGGCGCCTGGGTGCAGACGCCGTGGCTGTTTTCCAGGGGCTTGCGCCGGTGGTTACTGGCAAGCGTCCCTGCGGGACTTCTGCGAGATTTTTTGCGTGCCGTCGGCCCGGAGGAGCCCGAGCAAGTAGCCACG
>JBKHHV010000020.1:0-20306 GCA_046539005.1 Phycisphaerae bacterium | reverse complement strand
CGACCTCGGTGGTACAGACCGTGAACCAGAAGGTCGAACCGGCGCCCTCCTCGCTCTGACAGCCGATCTGGCCGCCCATCATGTCCACCAGTTGCTTGGAAATCGCCAGCCCCAGCCCCGTGCCGCCGTACTTCCGCGTGGTGGAAGCGTCCACCTGCGAGAAGACCTGGAACAGCCGGTTCATGCGGTCGGGGGGAATACCGATGCCCGTGTCCGTCACGGTGAACCGCAGAAGGGCGTGGTGGTCGTCCTGGCGCTCGACCTCGACGGAGATCGTCACCTCGCCGGCCTCGGTGAACTTGATGGCGTTGTTGGCGAGGTTCAACAGCACCTGGCGGATGCGCCCCGGGTCGCCGCGCATCGCCGAGGGGACGTCGGGGCTGATGAAGCAGGAGAAGTCCAACTGCTTCTCGGCGAGCTTGCCGGCAAGGATGTCCAGCGACTCCTCCACCGATTGGCGCAGGTCGAAGTCCAGAATCTCCAGGTCGAGTTTGCCGGCCTCGATCTTCGAGAAGTCGAGGATGTCGTTGACCAGGGTCAGCAGCGAGTCGCCACAGGTGCGGACGGTGTCGGCGTAGGCGTGCTGCTCGCTGTTGAGCGGGGTATCCAGCAGCAGCGCCGTGGTGCCGATGATCCCGTTGAGCGGGGTGCGGATCTCGTGAGACATGTTCGCCAGGAACAGGCTCTTGGCACGGCTGGCGGCTTCGGCGGCGTCCTTGGCCTCGGCGAGTTCGGCGGTCCGTTCGCGAACCAGGGCTTCGAGATTCTGGCGGTGCTGCTCCAACTCCTGCTCGTTGCGTCGCCGCTCGGTAATGTCCTCGGTCATCTCAATGACGCTGGTCACCCTGCCCTGGGCGTCTTTCAGGGGCGTGGCGATAATGCGGAAGTTACGAGTCTCCCCGCCCAGGGGTGTTTCGGTGATGGCTTCGTGGAGCTTGCCGTCCTGGAGAGCCTTGACCACGGGGCAGTAGCTGCAGGGCTCGTCGCGGGCGGGGTCGTTGAAGACCTTGTGACAGACGGGGCGCTGGTGAACCTTCAGGCCCGGGTACCAGCGCATCATCTCACGGTTGGCGGCGAGGACGCGCATCTGCGGGTCCACCAGGGTGACGCCGATGGGGATATTCTCCACCAGCGAACGGAACCGCTGCTCGCTGGCGCGCAGCGCCTCTTCCACCTGGTGCTGCTGGTGGGTGCGGATCTGCAGCGTGGTGGCCATGGAGTTGACGCCCCGCTGGAGCTTGCCCAGCTCGTCCGAGGCATTGGTCTGCGGGGCGCGGACCGACATGTCGCCCTGTTCGACAGCCAATACGCAACCGAGCGACTCATCGATCCTCCGGGCGATTCCGCGGGTGACCACGTACCCCACCGCCAGGGTCGCCACCAGCACCACCAGCCCGGCCACGCAGACGTACCAGAAGTACTGCCGCTGCTTGGCGAGCATCTCGGCCTTGCTGACGGTGACGGCGACCAGCCAGTTCCACTCCGGCACCACCGCATAGGCGCAGAAACGCTCTTGCCCGGCAAGGGAATGGTCGCGGGAGCCCTCGCGTGCGGCAAACAGATCCTCCGCGTTGCCCAGGGGCGCTTCGGTGGCGGGCAGGTCCTGCGGGAGGCAGACCGGCCGACCGAGATGATCGAGGATGACCACCCGCCCGCTTCCGCCGAGGCGATAGTCCTGGTATCTCTCAACGAGCCTGGACTGGGCGTGCTGGACGTACCCTTCCACGCCGTCCAGGCCCTGGTCGCTCAGGGCGCGGTGCTCGCGACGGATGTCCTGGCAGATGTTCTCCAGCTCGAGGGTGAGCAGGCGAGCGTTGAGGTCGTGAACGATGTCGTCGATGACGACGGTCCCCAGCACGACCGTCAGAGCGATGGCCGCCAGCAGCGTCGTCAACGACAACAGGTTTAGCTTTGTGATAAGCCTCATGCTTTACAGGTGATGTTGTCGGCCGTGGGCACGGCCCTCCTTTTGTGTCTGCCTGTCCCGCTCCATGCGGGCGCAACGGACCTGCAGGACGTTCCGCAGTCCCGCAGGCGGTCCGCCGGCAGATGCCGCGAGCGTTCGTCCATGACATTGCCGTACCGGGCGTGCCTGACCCGTCGCCGCCTGCGACGGACACCCGGCCTGCAGACGCGCAGAGAAAACACTGCCCGCCCACAGGACGAACCCGCTGGGGAGGGGCAGCCTTGCCCGTCCACCGCGTATCCGAGTCACGAAGATACAGATCACCCGCACCCAGAAACTCCACCGGCAGGGGCTGGGCCGTGCCGAGGTCCTCTTTCGACGAGGTCTGCTCTGATGCCTCTCCTTTTCCCACGTGGCAGACCTGCAGACGTGCCCGACCTGCCGTAATGAACGTATCGGCCGATCGGGCAAGGCAGTTAACTTCCCCGCAATGCGGGAAAGGCTTCACCTGAATGCAGCGCGTTTCATAACGCTGACTTGCGCACCTGCGGAAAAGTGGGTTTCGTCGCCCTGTTTACCGCAGGGCTGGGTGCGACCAGAAGTTATGGGACCTCGGAGCGGCAGTTGCAGCCGACGGGAGGAAGTTCTATCCTCGACGCGCAGAAACCCCGTTGGCCGGGACGTTTTCAACTCCAGAAGGAGATCGGACCATGAGATACACGCGATTCATCGCCATCACGCTGGGGCTCGCCCTGCTGGCCGGGTCGGCCGCGGGAGACGAAGTCCACGAACTGGTCAAGAAGACCGGCGCCAAACAACGCTTCAAGGACTACACCCCCAAGTTCACCGTGGAGAAGAAGACCTTCTCCTTCGAGCACTACGGCGACAAACAGCAGGAGTGGGACTTCTGGGTCATCAAGGACCGCGACAAGTACGTGGCCGTCATCCCCCTGCCCGGGTTCCACAGCGGCACGATCTACCTCCTGGCCCACGACCCGGCCGAGGCGTCGACCACGCTGGAGATGCCCACCGAGCGGTGGCACATCGACACCGCCACCGGCACCGAACTGCGAACCGACACCTATATCCCCTCCTCCGAGGGACACAAGCCCGAAACCTACCAGTGGACCCGGGCTGAGGGAACGCTGACGCTGACCCGCAAGCACGCCGGCACGGCGAAGTTCACCAAGTGGGCCCACGCCTCCGGCAACAAACACAAGCCCGAGAAGTACGACACCACCAACACCTTCGTGTTCAAGGTGGACCCGGTTCACGGGTACATGGTCGACGGCACCTACGACATGAAGGTCTCGCCCAATCCCGGCAAGGTGGAGTGCGCCTCGCTGGCGACCGCAGGCCGATACAGCCTCTGGCCCGGCGAACAGACTTGCTACCGCAGTGCCATCACCCCCAAGGGCAAGGAAGGCTACGAGGGCTACTGGCTGAACATCGCCTCGATCGGGGCGGCCGGGCGCAGCCAGACCTGCCGCGATGGCGGCTTCGGGGCATACCTCAACGACAAGACCGGCTGGAGCAGCGCCATCACGCTGGAAGGCGGCGATGCGAGCATCGTGGTCTGCAACGCCCATGCGGACCTGGACTTCGTGACCAACTGGCCCAAAGACGCCCCCGAGGTGGACGGCATGAGCCACCACGTGGTCAAGCACCGCCTGCTGTACCTGCCGCCCGAAACCACCCGCCACGTGTGGGAGAAGATGAACGTCCGCTTCACCGACCGGTCCAAGGTGCAGATCCGCATCGGGCGGAAGGAAACCTTCGAAGACCAGCCGCTGCCCTACACAACGCGGGTCCGCGGGCTGACCTTCACCGGACGCGGGCCGGAGATCAGCGAGAAACACGCCCACAGCGGCAAGAAGTCGATGCGGGTGGAGGGACGCGTCTGGCCGAACCTGCCGCAGTTGAACCTGCAGCCGAATACGAAGTACGTGCTGGAGGCGCGGGTGTACGTGGACGGCTGGGACCAGGAACGGCTTGCCGCGGCCGAGCAGAAGGCCCGCAAGAAGCACGCCCAGCGCATCGAGCGGGCGATGGAAGACCTCACCAAGTGCCAGACCAAACTCGCCAGGCGCAACAAGCAGGGCCGAAAGGATCCCAAACTGGAGGCGAAGATCGAGAAGCTCAAGAAGACCGTCAAGAACCCGCCGAAGTTCGAAGGTCTTGAAAAGCCCGGCGCTTACATCGAGGGCGATTACTACGAATGGAGCCCCCACAGCGGGCAGATGGTGGTCAAACAGCGCACCGACGTGGCACGGCCTTCCGATAGGTGGCAGCACGTGAAGTTGGAGTTCACCTCCCCCAAGTGGGGACCCTTCATCAACGTGGGCTTCGTGGCGAAAAACTGCACCGCCTACTTCGACGACTTCCGACTCGAGGCCGTGGAAGAAAACGACGAGTAAACCCCCTTCGGCTCAGAAAACCCGGGCGGTCGATCTTCAGACAAAGGTCGGCCGCCCTTCTTGTTGCGGCGTCACTCAGATCCTCGAAGCCTGCGCAGAACGTCTCCCGACTTGCGGAATATATCCCATGCGCAGTAGCTATGCAATATTCCGCATATGCGAAAAAAACTGCCGCTTCTGGCACTTCTCCGGATTGCCGGACTATGGAAGTGAGGGTAATATATACTGGTCACGTATTGCTTGGGGAAGCCGATATGTCACTTGCTGCTGTTGCCGTCACCCCAGGTGCGCGATAGCGTTCTCCGTTCCGGGAACTGCGTCTCGGGACGGCTGCACTTCGCAGGGCTTTTGGTGATTCGTCAGGGACAAGGTCTGTTATGCCGGAAGGCGAATGTGGGGTAACCAATGCCACCTCAATCGGTCAGCAGCACCTCGGTGCTGGTGGTTGAAAGTGAGCAAGTTGTAGGCAAGTACGTCTGCCGTACCCTGGAGCGTCTGGGATACAGGGTTCCGGCGCTGGTCGCCCGCGCCGAGGATGCCCTGGAGGCCGTCGCCCGGGTCACGCCTGAGCTGGTTCTGATGGAAGTCTTCACCGAAGGGGAAATGGACGGGATCGAGACGGCCGCCCGGATCCACAGCCAGTACGACCTTCCGGTCATCTGCATGACCTCCCACACCGACGAGGATACCCTGGAACGGGTCAAGTCGGCGTCGTTCTACGGGTTCGTACCCAAGCCGGTCAGTGCCGAAGGCCTCCACACTGCCATTGAATTGGGCCTGCACAAGCACCGCCTGGAAAGCCGGCTCCGCGCCAGCGAAGAGAAGTTCCGCATGTACTTCGAACGCGCCCCCCTGGGGTACCAGTCGCTGGACGCCGAAGGCCGGGTGCTGGAGGTCAACGAGCGTTGGCTGACGATGCTGGGCTATCGCCGCGAAGAGGTCATCGGCAAATCGTTCGGCGACTTCATGCCGCCTGCGTCGGCCGCCACCTTCCCTCCGCGTTTCGAGCGGTTCAAAGAGCAGGGCGAAATCCGCGACGCCGAGGTCGAACTCATCCGTAACGACGGAACCTGTTTGCTGGTATCCATCGACGGACGCATCTCGCGGGCCCCCCGGGGCCGATTCATCCAGACCCATTGCCTGATGCGGGACATCACCGCCCAGCGCCGCACCCAGCGGCAACTCCAGGCGACCAATGAGCTGCTTACCTCCGTCTTCGAGGCCACCCCCGTGGCCGTGGTGGTAATGGATGCCGAGGCGCGCGTGCTGCGCTGGAGCCCCATGGCCGAGCAGATTTTCGGGTGGAACGCCGAGGAAATCCTGGGCTCGCAGGTGCCCACGGTCCCCGAGCCCTGCTGGCCGAATTTCCGGGCGTCCCTGGAGCAGGTCCTGGCCGGGACCCCCGTCACCAACAGCGAAGTCTCCGCCTGCTGCAGGGACGGGCGGCAGATATCCGTCGCGCTGTCCATGGCGGCCGTCCGTTCGAAGGGTCGTGACAACTCCCGGGTCGTGGCGGTCATGTCCGACATGACCGAGCACCACGTAATCGAGGACGAGTACCGACGGCTGGAAGATATCCACCGCCAGACCCAGAAGTTCGAGAGCCTCGGGATGCTGGCGGGGGGAATTGCCCACGATTTCAACAACCTGCTGATGGCGATCTTGGGAAACGTGGACCTGGCAATGACCGACCTCCAGGGCAACCCGCCGCTGCGGGAAGATCTGGAGGAGATCCGTCGGGCTGCCCTGCGAGCTTCCCAACTGACGAACCAGTTGCTTGCCTACTCCGGACGGGGCAACTACCTCCGCACGCAACTGGACCTGCGGGACGTAGTCGAGAAGACCGTGGACACCCACCGAACCGCCCTGCCCGCCACGGCCTCGCTACATCTGGATCTCTGCAGGCAGGAGTTGCCCCTGCGCGGCGACCCCGTCCAGCTCAGCCAGACCCTGGGGCATCTGATTGTCAATGCCATCGAAGCCCTGGAAGGGGAAGGGGGGAGCATCCATGTCCGCGTTTTCGCCTGCGAATTGAGCAGTCAGGACCTGAACGCCTCGGCCTCGGCCGAAGATGCCCGCCCGGGCAGCTACGCCTGCGTGGAACTCGCCGACGAGGGATGCGGAATGGACCGGGCGACCTTGGCGCGGATCTTCGACCCGTTCTTCTCGACCAAATTCACCGGCCGCGGACTCGGGCTGGCAGCGGTTTTGGGCATCGTTCGGGCTCACCAGGGGGCGCTGCAGGTGGAGTCCAGTCCCGGGAGGGGGACCTGCGTGCGGGCATTCCTTCCGCTGCAGGCCGAGCAGGCCGCTCGGCCGGTCGTGCCCATCGAATCCTTCAAGGGACATGGGAAGGCCCTCCTGGCCGATGACGAGGAGGCCCTTCGCCGCGTGGCCGAACGCCTCCTTCAGGACCTCGGCTTCGAGGTCGTCTCGGCCGTGGATGGTGCCGAAGCGGTCGAACTGTTCCGCCGGCACCGCGGCGAGATTGTGATCTGCATCCTGGACCTCACCATGCCCCGCATGGGCGGACGGGATGCGCTACACGAGATCCGCCGCATCGATCCTGACACGCCGGTTCTGCTGGTCAGCGGCTATTCCCGGGCAGAAGTCTCCGGACATCAGGAATCGGTACCCTTGGGATTCCTCCAGAAGCCCTACCGCAAGTCGGATCTGGTGAACGCATTGCGATCAGTCCTGCAAACCTGATCCTCCCAATTCCTATGCGTGCTCCGGCAGCGCGTTCCGCCACGTTTGGCGGCGCCGACCGAAGGGGGCGCTAAATGGGAAAGGTTTTGCGCTATATCGCATTGAGGTTTGGTCGATGGGGGATACAGTGAGCGTTGTCAGTATCCGGGCCACATCCTTCCGCCGCGAGGCGAATTGCCCCTCGTCTCGCGGAGACCTGCGAACGGGTGACCAGGCCGGAAGGGGCGAACCACGAAAAAACCTGCCGCGGGCGTACCCGTTGGGCAGGTTTCATGAGCCGTTTGCCTTTCCCGTCGGCTCCCCCTCCGGCGGGAATGCACAGGGGGCGGTCCGCCGGCCGTCCCCTGCCTCTTTTCGCTGTGCCGGCGAGCCCGCTCAGCGCGACTGCTGGCGGTACTCGCTGGGCTTCAGACCGGTCAGCTTCTGGAAGACCGCGCTGAACCGCTTGGCCGACCGGAACCCACTGGAGGTCGCCACGTCGCTGACGGTCATGTCGGTGCGGGCGAGGTACTGCTTGCCCAGTTCGACCCGCACGCGGTGGATCTCTTCCAGGGGCGTGTTTCCGGTGACGCGTTTAAAGCGGTTCTCCAGCGACCGGCGGGAGACCTTCGTCGCCTGGAGCACCTCGCGGACGCTGATCGGCTCGGAGGCATGGTCCCGGATGAACTCCATCGCGGTGGCGATGGCGTCGTCTTCCACGGCCACGATGTCGGTCGACTGGCGGGAGATCACGCATCGGGGCTTGATGAGCGTGGGCCTCTCGGGCGGCTCGCCTTCGAGCATCATCAGTTCCAGGATCTTCGCCGCGCGGTGCCCGACCTGCCGGAAGGGCATCTCGACCGAGGAGATCGTGGGGGTGCCCATCTCGCAGAAGGTCTCGTCGTTGTCGATGCCCACGATCGCCACGTCGGTCGGCACGCGCAGGTCCGCCTGGATGCAGGCCTCGGTGAGTCCCTGGGCGGTAAGGTCCCGCCAGGCCAGTACCCCGACCGGCTGCGGCAGCGAGCGAAGCCACTCGGTGGCCTGCTGGTCGAGTTCAGCCCAGGGCTTGGGGATGCCGCTGAGCACGGTGGCGTCGTCGAGGATGCCTACGGCGCAGTCGCGACCTTTCATGTCGAGTTCCTGCCGGAAGCCCTTCAGACGCAGGTCGCTGACGACGTTGTTGGCCGAGGCGGCGAAGGCGAAGTTCTCGAACCCTCGCTGGAGGAGGTGCTGTGCGGCCAGTCGCCCGGCCTCCTTGTTGTCGTAGGAGACGCAGGCGGCCCGCGGGTGGCGGGCCCGCTCGGTGACCGCGACGGTGGGAATGCCCAGTGTCATCAACTCATCGAGCTCCTGCTGGGTCTGGACATACGTAATGATCCCGTCGGCGCCCCATTCCTGGGCGTCGCGGGCGTTTGTGGCTCCGCGTCCAAATCGGAAGGTCCACTCGCGCCCGGGGCGGGCGTAGTCGCAGATCCCCCGAATGGTCTTGGCGCTGTTGACCAGTGCCGGCGGCATAAGAATCGCGATCTTCTTCAGTTCGCTCATGGCATCTCTCCATGCGAGCGGCTCGGAACGCTCGCGCGATGCCCCCTTCACCACTCTACGATTTGCCCGGCTCTTATGTCGCGGCGTGAGCTTCGGTTTTTCCGACCAACCTGTGGACATTACGTCTACCCCGGGCTCGACTGTTCACCACATCCAGCCGGAGCCCCCAACCCATGCAGGCATATCTTCTGACCCGATGCGGGCAAAGCCGACGTGACCCTATCACTCTTACTGTCCCAAACCGATACTGGCAAGAGACTTCCGACCATCAAGACGCAATTTCCTCAACAATTTCGCCCCGAGGACGCCCTCCCGGCGCGATCGAGGACCCCAAGAGAAATTTTCAACCATATTCTGGCGGCCTCAGCACACTCACCGCCTTCTGACAGAAAGGTGTACGCAGAAAAGCCCCTCGGGTTGGCGGTACAACGCCAACCCTACAATAGCATCGCTTCTGGTCGACATATAGAGAAATCCATGTCTGTACCGTTCGCGCAGATGCCCTATCGGTTCCACTCGCAGATGTAGCCCGAGGGGCTCCACCAGTCCTGTCCGGAGACGGTGGCGTCGTTCCAGCCGCCGCCTTCGAAGGTGGAAAGGTAATGCTCGGAGCCGAAGGAGTTGTTGGGCTGCCCCTCCAGCCAGTTGGTGTAGGTAAACGGGCTGCCGTTGACCCACTTCCACTCGCCCTCTTCCTGCTCGTCGGTGGCGCCCAGGAACAGGTATCGCCCGTCAGCCAAATCGGCGATGAACTGCTGCTCCTCGGCTGACTCGACACAGGCGAGGTAACCGCCCATCTTCTCGCACTTGGCGCGGGCCTCGTGCCAGGAGAGATTCTCCTCGTACACCTTGTAGTGATGCCCATTGAAGGCGTGGGCGTCGGCGGGGATGGCAGGGGTTGCGGCATCGCCGTCGCGCTTCGCCCGGCCCGGGGCGTTGGGGTCGGCTTGCCCGTCGGGCGTGGCCTGGGACTCACAGCCGTGTGCGAAGACCAAGGCGAGCAACAGCAGAGCACAGATCGCGGCAAATCGCATATTGAACTCCTTACTTACTGAATTGTAGGCGGTTGCCGGGTCGAAAACCGCAACGGTCGGCGGGTCGCGCCTGCTCATACAAAAAGCGGGGACGACCGGGCCAGAACCCAGCCGTCCCCGCTGAGGACTCCTGCCCTTCCTTGGGGAGGGCAGGGTCAGGTACCGCGTTTACTTCCTGCGACGACGGATCGCCGCCAGGCTGCCCAGTGCCAGCAGGCACAGGGTGGTCGGCTCGGGCACGGCCACGTTGCCTACGCCCGACACGCCGGCATTCCAGTTGCCCGCCAGGGCAGAGAGGTCCGCCAGGCTGACCTTGCCGTCCCCGGTGAAGTCACCTTCGTCCCACGTTGCTGTCGTGGAATTCCAGTTGCCTGCCAGTGCCGACAGGTCGGCGAGGCTGACCTTGCCGTCCAGGCTGGCGTCGCCCTCGTAGGTGACCATCGCCAGGGAGTGGTCATCCACGTCGGTGTAACCGAGGGCCATGTCCGGGTTACCGGTCATGTCAATCAGCACACCGTCGGCGATGCGCTGGGCGGCCTCGGCCTCGTTGGCGTCGAACATCTCGATTTTCGACAGTTCGCCGTACATCTCGATGCTGCTGCCGGCACCCACGGTGAGTGCCTGGACGCTGTTGAAACCGCCGTCGGCCGTCAGGGAAATCGCCACACCGTCGCCGAGGGTCAACTCGTTGGCGTCGATGCTCGGGGTGGTGAGCTGGCCTTCGATCCTGGCCGCCTTGGCCACGGTGAGGGCGCCGATGCTCAGCACACCGCTGGGCTCCACAGCGAGGTAGTCCACGCTGGTCGCCCCGGCGGTGAAGTTGCCGGCCGCGGTAATCTGCCGCTGTGCGGCAGACCCTTCGACCTGCAGGCTCGCCCCGTCGGCGACGACCGTCTCGCCGGTACCGCTCAGGCTGGCGATCTTCGACGAACCGCGGGTGATGCCGAAGTAACCGGCCGACTCACCGTTATCGTTGTAGTCGCCGTCGTTGTTGATGTCCAAGCGGTAGCCGTTGTTGATGACGGCCACCGAGACGCCGGTTTCACTGTCGGTCAGCGGGTCGATGGCGTTGGCATCCACGCGAAGCTCGCTTCCCGGATCCTGCAGGAGGATCGAGGAGCCGGCGGCCACGTCGATGTCTGCGCCGGCCGACCGGGCCAGGAAGACGTTGGAGTTATTCTTGCCGTCGTTGCTGCTGGCAATGATCACCTGGCCGTCATAGGACAGCCCGGGGGCATTCCCGTCGGCAGCGGCGATGTTGAAGCCCTTGTAGCCTGTCAACGTCACGCCGTCGCCGAAGTTGATCTCGCCCATGTACCAGGCGTTGTAGCCGAAGAACCACTGGAGTGCGGTTCCGTCGCCGAAGGTCAGGACGTTCTGATCGCTCTCGAAGCCGGTGGTGTGACCCGACCAGCTTCCGGAGTCGCTCTTGTTGTTCATCTTGTCTTCGCCACCCAGCATCAGCGTACCACCGAGCACGGTCATCTTGCCGGTGCTCCAGTCGTTGTTGCCGCCGCCCTGGGTATTGGCCATGTACAGGGCACCGTCACCGGTCTTGACGACCTCGCCGTCGATGGCGATGTCCTCGGACCCGGAGTTGCCGCGGAAGACCACGGCCCGGTTGGCCTCGACGTGGATATTCGCCACGGCACCGGCTTCGACCGCCAGGCCGCGGAAGTAACCCACGCCCCGGGAGGTGAAGAGCGGCGTTTCGATGGCCGGGTCATCCAGCACGTTCAGCGTACCGCCGGTACCTTCGAACCGGACGTTGCCCCCATACTTGCTGTTGGGGCGAGGCGTCTGGTCGATGGTGAGGGTGGAATCGCTGTCGATGATGAAGCCCCAGTTGTCGGCGTCGCCACCGGCCACGCGGGCGGTCGAGTCAAAGACCATCTCGCCGCCACCGGTGATGTACAACTGGCTTTCCTTCGAGAACGTCTGCACCGAGCTGCCGGCCGATGCGGTCTCGCCGGCGGTGGTCTCGATGGTCACGCCGTCTGCGAAGGTGTACTGGCCGCTGCCCAGGGTGGTGCCGCCATCGACGAGCAGAGCCCCGCCGACGTGGTCGGTCCCACCGGAGTAGGTATTGGCCATGCCACGCAGGTCAAGGGAGCTTCCGCCCTTCTTGACCACCTTCACCAGTTCGGTGTTGCCGTCGGTGTCGAAGTCGCCGTCGGTAATCAGAAGACCGGCAGCGAAGTCGATCGTGCCGCTGTCACTGGCGGCTCCCAGACCCAGCACCTGCACGCCGCCTTCGGTGGCGGTGTACTGCCCGACCTCGCTGGAAGCGGAGTTCAGGGCGGTGATGGTCTGCCCGCCGACCCAGCCGACGTTCCCGCCAGTCAGGTAGACGTCACGCCCGGCTCCGACGTAATCGGTCGCGTCGATGCCGCTGAGCAGCAGGTCCGGGATCTCGTTGCCCACGACGCCGTCGACGTCGACACCGACCTCGATGTCGCCGCTGCCCGGGGTGGCGCCCACGGCGCCGAAGCCCGCCACGCCGTCGATGACGTTCAGGCTGCCGGTGTAGCCGGCGTTGCCGGTGAAGATGACGGTGCCCTTGACGTTGACGTCGGTCGCGAGTGCCCCGAAGTCGTCAAGGTCGTCGGCTACGGTCAGCACCGCACCCGCTCCGCCGAAGTTGTAGGCGGCGAAGGAATTGCCGTCCACGGTCCAGTTGGCGGCCGTCACGTCCCCGTCCAGGGTCATTGCCTCGTAGGCACCCACGAACAGGTCCTTCTTGGAGCCCATGTCCAGGGCGGTGCCGGAGGCATAGGCGGTGGTCAGGCCCAGGGCGCCGTTGGCTCCGTCGACGATCTTGTCGACCTCGGCCTGTGACAGTGCGAAATCGGCCACGTACACGCCGTTGGGATCAATGGTCCCATCGAGTGACCCGGCATCCTTGCTGATGAGTACAGCTCCGCTGTCCACGGTCGCCTCGCCGCTGTAGGGGTTGTCGCCCAGCAGCGTGTAGGTGCCGTTGGTGAACGTCACGTCGCCCGAGCCGGTCAGGTTCCCGGCCTGGATGCCCATCTGCTGCATCCGGTAGAGGCTGATGGTGCTGTCGTCCCCGACCACGTTGTACTCCTGGTCGGCGACGTACATGGTCTCGATCTCGGGCGAGGAGCCCCAGACCCAGTGCTGCACCCTGCCGCCATCGAGGATCAGCTTGTCGACGTTCTGAATGGTCGTCTCGAAGCCGGGGGTCTCGGTGTCGGTGTCGGTAATCAGCGTCAGTTCCGCGCCGGCGTTGATCTTGATGTCGGCGTCGAAGGTGTTGTTGGGATCCATCGGCTCGAAGCGGGTGCCTTCGGCGACGGTCACGGTGTAACCGGTTCCGCCGACGAGCTTGGACTGCATCTGCACGTCGCTGATGAAGGTGTCGCCGCTGATGGTCACGGTGTTGCCGTCGTGGAGGCTGCCGAAGGTCTTGAAGCCGTCCAGGCCCTTCATGCCGACCCAGTCGCCGGCGCCGCCGAGGGTCAGGCTAACCCCACCGTGTGTCTGGTTGACGCCATAGGTCAGGTCGGTCAGGCCGCTGAGAATGCTGGGAAGCGTCGTGGCCTGCTCGAAGCCGATGGTCATCCCGTCAGTGAAGTTGAAGGTGCCGGAGGGAGCCGAGTCCAGCGCGCCCAGTTCGGTGGCGTTGCCACTGATGGTCGTGCCGGTGTCGAAGTTCCAGGTGCCGCCCGCGGTGGCGGGGTCGGCGGCCAGGTCGATCCAGCCGTCCGAAGCCAGCACGTTGAACTCCTGGGTCTGGACGAAGTTGGTCACCCTGACCTTGCCGGTGATGTCGATCGCCGGGGCGGTGCCCGCCGAGTCGATGATGCTGTAGGCCATCGTACCACCGGTGATCTCCACGTCGGCCCCGTTCAGATCCACGGTGCCTTCACCATTGAAAGTGCCGGTGTAGGCATTGCCGTTGAGGTCCAGAGTGCCGTCCTCGCCAATGAACATTCCGGAGCCCAACACAAGCTGGGTCGGGTTGTACACCAGCGTACCGCTGTTGATGTTGGTGGTCCCGGTCACGGTGAGCACGCCGCCGTTGTAGACGAGGCTTCCGCCGTTAAGGTCCAGGTTCCCACCCAGGGTCACGTTGTTGCCGCCCAGATCGAACGTGCCGCCCAGGGCCAGGTTCGTGATGTTCGTCCCCGTCCCGGCGACGACGGTGCCGCCCTCGAGGTAGTAGTCGCCAACGTTCACGTTTCCGTCGGAGAAGTCCTGCGAGCCGCCGATCTGGTTGATGAAGTCGGCGTTCAGCGTGCCGCCACCCAGCAGGATGGTCCCTTCGAGATCATCGATGCCGTCGATTGTCTCCGTCACGCCATTGACGTCAAAGGTTGCATTGGCATCGATACCCCAGATGACTTTGTTGTCGTGGAGCTGCTCATTCTGGGTCAGACGCACGGTGGCGTTGTCCAGGATGCTGAAGCCCTTGTCGTCAAAGGCCTTGTTGCTGCCTTCGGCGGTGGCGACGATGACGGTCGCGCCGTTGACGATCTCCAGTCCGTCGTTGCGGAAATCGCTGTTTTCCAGCAGCGTCAGCGTACCGTTGCCGCCGATAGTGAAGTCCTTCTTGTTGTCGCTGATCCGGTCGAGAGTGACGTTGCCTTCGATGTCGAGCCGTCGGCCGTCTCTCTGGGCGTGGATCTGATCCATCGTCAGTCCGGCGCCGCCGTCGATCCCGATGTACCAGTACTTGCTCATTTTGATGTCGACTTCATCAAGGCTGGTGGGAGTCGCCCCGGTGTACTTCAGCCAGGACTGGGCCTCCCGCGGCCAGATGTCGTAATCGCCCAGTTCCATCGTCTGGTTGCTGTCGAAGGCGATGGTGCCCCCGTGGGGCTCGAAGCGGACATCGCTCTGGGCGGCGCCGGCCTTGAGCAGCACGGTGCCGGGCCCGTACTTCTTGAGCTTCTGACCGCCGGTGATCTGGCCTTCGATGGTCAGCTCGAAGTCGTTGTTGGCGTCGTCTTCGATGCGCAGTTCCTTGTCCCCGGCCCAGTGGATCTGACCGGCCTTGACGTAGGAACCCACGCCGGAATCGGCATTGTTGAAGACCAGCCAGTCACCCCGGCCGTCGAAGCTGGAGGGGGTTTCCAGCAGGCCCGTCCCCAGGTCGATGGTGGCGTCGGTCATGTGCAGGCCGTCGTCGCCCTCGCTGTGGGTGATCTGCAGCGTCGCTCCGGTGCCCACGATCGAGGTTCCCTCGGCCATCCGGACGCGTCCGATGGCGAAGGTGCCGGTGGAGCCCAGTTCGACCTTGGCTGTGTCGTTCATCGCCAGCGTCGACCAGTGGGAGTGGGCCTGGAAGTCGCCACCATTCAGATAAATGCGGGAGTCCCCGTTCATCGTGATGGTGCTCTTGCCAATGCTGTCGGTATATCCGTTGATATCGAAGGAGGCGGTGTTGTTCAGGGTCAGGTCGTTGTTACCCAGTTGATCATCAGCGTCCAGCTTCAGGCTGGAGCTGCCGTTGAATACCATGGCGACGTTCATCAGGTTGTCGCTGGTGCCGGCAAGAATGAGCGTCAGCGAATCCTGGATGGTGGTCGTGCCCTGCAGGTCGCTCTTCCCGCCGAACACCGTCAGCCTGCCCGTGCCGCCCAGGACGACATCACTCCGGTTGTTCTGGAACCGTTTGAGGGACACCGATCCGTCAAAGTTCATCACGCGGCCGTCCGCAAGGGGATCGACATCCGCGTCGAGAGTCAAGCCGACGCCGCCATCGATGGTGACGGTATTGTCGCCGTCGGCATTGGCGAACTCGACGTCGTCGAGGTTGTTGAGCTCCACGATCGCCGCGTTGGCATTGGTGATGCCCTGGTAAATCCTCAGATCGCTTCCGTTCCCGGCGATGGACAGCGGGCCGGTGAACTGGTCGTTGAAGGTGATCGAGGCGATCCCGTTGCCGTCGGTGAGGTTGCTGCCGATCTGCAACGGAAGGCTGTTGGGGTCGCCGAATCCGGTCTCGGCGATGACGACGTCGGCGTCGGCCAGCGTCGTAATCGCAGTGCCGGTTTCGTCGCGGTAATTGGCGGTGTCGGCGAAGTCGTCGCTGGAGTCGCCCTTCCAGATGGCGTTGGCGTCTCCGGCGAAGACCGGCGCAGCCGACACGGCTACCGCCAGTAACGTCAGGAATAGAATTCGTGTTCTCATACTTCGGGTCTCCTTTGAAGAATCAGTGACTTGGTGCCCATGGTGCGGCCGGCAGGAAATGTGCAGCGAGCCGGCAAGCCCACCTCGGGATGAGACGGAACCAATAATGATGTCTGCTGTCGGTTACCTCCTCTTGGATTGGTACCTGTGGCCTCAACGGAAAAACGATGCGGATGTATGCCCAACAACTCCCGCAGCCCCCACCAAGGCGGCGCGGAAGCGATTGATTTCAGGCAGAAATGCACGGCACAGACACCCCCCGCCAGCGCGCACGCTGCCCGCACAGAAGGCGGCATGATCCCGACGGCCATGTGTTCCCGTCCTGACAACGTGGCCTCCCTTTACGCGCAGACCGATCACGCACACGCTGCGAAGCCTGTTGCCAAACCGAGGCCCCGAAGCGAACACCAACTTCAGATAAGGCCAGAGGTCCCCATGCGGGGCAGTTACGCCTTTCGTCCTCGCAGGCCCTCAGATGCGTTGGTGCATCATCGGTACGCAAGAAACCAGACACAGAACTGACAGTGGGCTGCGAACCCGTGTCCCTTTACTGCTCAAACAGAACGCAATAAAAATGAACTTCCCACGACAAACAACTGACGTGCGAGCCAAAACAGGCCCTTGGCTGCGGAAGCAATCCCGCAACCTGTATCCAGAATATACTGCGGAATAGCCAAATCGTCCAGCACATATTGCGTAGCTTATCGTAACATTTTTCGTAATCTCCGCGAGCGACACGAACGTGCAAGCTGTTCTTGAGTCAAAGCCTATCCGGCGTCGACCGGCTCCACACGTCAAACCACGGCCTGGTCGCTCCGGCGCGCCCCCGTCGTCTCGACCCACACGGTCGGCCGCGATATACTGCAGACATGTCCAGCAGACGCCGGACGCGGAGTGCAAACGGCGCGGAACCTCCCGCCTGTCGGCCGGTTTAACGGAGCGGCAATGGAAGGCATCCGCGCGCACGCCGCGCGGCAACTCTCGCGTAATCTGAAACTTCGCACACACATAGGTACCCGCATGGCAAAACGCACGTCCGCAAAAGTCCTCGCGCTGACCGCATTGCTCACCGTCCTGGCGGCCTGGCCTCCGGTCACCGCCCAGGAGAAACAGGGCGTCGACGAAGCCACCAAGAAAATCATGGCCGCCCAGGGACTCTACCAGCGGGAGCTTTTCAAGCTCGCCGCCAAGGAGTACCGCGAGTACCTCAAGGAATACCCCAGGCACAAGCATCGCAGTCTCGCCCGGTACGGGCTGTCGCTGTGCCATTACCGGCTGGGCGAATATGCCGATGCGGGGAAAATCCTCGCCGACCTGGTCAAGGACAACGGCTTCGACCACCGCGAGGGCGCCTTGGCGGTGCTGGGGCATTGCTACATGCAGACCCGGGAGTACGACAAGGCCCAGGATGCCTTCGAGACGCTGCTGAAGAAATACCCCAAGAGCGACCACGCCGAGGCCGCCCGCATCAACCGGGCCCAAGCCCTGTACCTGCAGAAGCAGTACAAGGACTCGCTGGAAGCCTGCCGCGAGTTCCTCAAAGACTACAAAGACAGCCCCTCGCGCCCGGCGGCCGAGTATTTTCAGGGCATCAGCCTCATGGCTTTGGGCGAGCACGCCAAGGCGGCCGACACCTTCCGCGACCTGCTGAAGGACCACGCCAAAAGCGGCTACGCCCTCGATGCCCGCCTGAACCTCGGGCGGTCGCTGGAAGCCAACGGGAAGCTCAAAGACGCCATCGACGCCTACACCGCGTTCCTCAAGGCCGCCCCCAAAGAGCGGACCGCCGAGGGACGCTACGCACTGGGCACCGCGCTGCACAAGTCCGGCGAGCACGGCCGCGCCATCGGCGAACTGGGCACCGTGGTTTCCAAACATTCCGATACGCCCTTTGCCGACCCCGCCCGCCTGCAGTTGGGCATCGTGCGGCTGGATGCCGGCAAGATCGACGACGCCCGCAAGACCTTCCAGGAGGTCCTCAAGAAGGACAAGTCCCGAGCCGGGCGGGCCCGCTACTACCTCGCCCGGTGCGACATGGCCGACGGCAAGTACGCCGAGGCACGCAACTGGCGAAGGAGAACCCCGCCCCGAAGAACATCGACGAGATCGCCTACCACCGGGCCCTGTGTGCCATGCACCTGGACGACTTCAAGCAGGCGGCCGAGGAGTTCGAGCAGTTCCGCAGGAAGTGGGCCGACGCCGTCGAAGCGACCGACTCCATCTACCGCCAGGCGTATTGCCTGTATCGCCTCAAGGAATACGACCGGAGCCTCTCGCTGTGCCGCGAGGTCGCCAAACGCCCGACCTCCAGCGTCACCACCCCGGCGCTGGAACTGGCGGCCGAGAACCTGTTCCTCAAGGGCAACTACACCGACGCCGCCAAGACGCTCCAGCCGCTGCTGGAGAAGGCCGAAGACAAGGTCCGCTCCGCCAGGCTCACGCTGCGGATCGGCCAGTGCCGCTACTACGCCGGCGACTACAAGCAGGCGATCGACACCCTCAAACCTCTTGCCGGGAGCGAAGCGCTCGGCAAGACGCCTGACATTTGGGAAGGCATCCTGCTGCTGGGCGATTCCCAGCTCAAGGCCGACCAGCCCGAGGCGGCCGTGGCAACCCTCAAGAAGTACCTCACCCGCGACACGAAGAAGCAATCCGAGGCGCGATTCAAGCTGGCATTGGCGCAGATTGACGCCAGGAAGCGCGACGATGCCCGCGAAACCCTCGCCGAACTGGTCAAAGCGGACGACAACAACCCCTGGGTCCGGCGAGGCCGACTGCAGTACGCCCAGCTCCTCTACGACCAGGACAAGCTCAAGCCGGCGGCCGAGCAGCTCGAGACGCTGCTGAAGACCGACCCCGACAAGGAACTCGAGGCCCCGGCAATGTACCTTGCCGCCTACATCGACATGCAGCAGGAGCAGTACGCAACGGCGGCCGAGCGGTTCGGCAAACTGGCCGAGAGCTACCCCGACTTCGAGCGGACGCCGGAGGCGCGGTTCCAGCGGGGCGTGTGCCTGCGGAACGAGAAGAAGTTCGACGACGCCCGCAAGGCGCTGGAGGGCTACCTCAAGGACCACCCCAAGGGCGAGCACGCCACCCGGGCCCGGTACCTCGTGGGCGTCTGCCTCGCCAGCCAGGACAAGCACAAGGAAGCGATCAAGGTCTTCGCCGACCTGGCGGCCGACAGGGACACCGTCTCGGATGCGGTGCTGTACAAGCTCGCCTGGTCCAGTCGCGAGGTCAAGGACACCAAGACCGCCAAGGCCGCCTACCGCAGCCTGCTGAAGGATTACTCCAAGGGGCCCTTCGCCACGCACGCCCGGGCCGAACTGGCGGGCATGCTGTACGTGGAGAAGGAATACGCCGAGGCGGCCGACCTGCTGGAGAAAGCGGTCGCCCTCGAGGATACGCCGGAGGACATCCTGCCGGTTTCGCTGTATCGGCTGGGCAGTTGCTACGAGAAGCTGGGCAAACCCGACAAGGCGGCGGAGGTGCTCGACGCATTCATGAAGCGGTTCACCGATCACGAACTGGCGCCCTCGGCGCTGTACAAGGCGGCGGTTGCGATGCTGACCGAAGAGCAGTCCGACAAGGCGGCCGACGTCCTGCAGACGCTGCTGAAGCGGTACGAGAAGCACGACCTGGCGACCCCCGCGCTGATGAAGCTGGGCGAGGCCCGGGCGGCGGCGGGCAAGTACGACGACGCCTACAAGACCTACGTGTCGTTCATCAAGAAGTATCCCAAGTACGACATGCTGTACTTCGCCCAGTTCGGCGCAGGCTGGGCGGCCGAGAACCGCAAGCAATACGACACCGCCCGGGAGTGGTACAAAAAGGTCATCCAGTCCCACAACGGCGAGACGGCCGCCCGGGCGCAGTTCCAGGTCGGTCAGTGCTACCTCAAGGAAGGCAAGTATGAGCCGGCCGTGGGCGAGTTGCTGAAGGTGGAGATCGTCTACGACTACCCCAAGTGGTCGGCCCGGGCGCTGTACGAAGCGGGCATGACCTTCGAGCGGGACAAGAAGTACACCCAGGCCCGCAA
This sequence comes from Phycisphaerae bacterium, assembly GCA_046539005.1. Taxonomy (GTDB): domain Bacteria; phylum Planctomycetota; class Phycisphaerae; order SM23-33; family SM23-33; genus CAZFPT01. Next base: position 512 of record JBKHHV010000020.1, on the reverse strand, counting down.
GCAATACGAACGATGTGTGAAGCTGTTTCCCAAGTCCACCCCGGCCGAGCTGTCCGCCAAGCGTCTCGAAGCGCTCAAGAAGGCGGGCTATTGAGACAGGCTGCCCCCGGCGAGTCGACAAGCAAAGAGGAGAATCTCTGGTGAGAACACTGAGCTGGATGTTCCGACGCGTGCCCACCTGGCTGCTGGTGGCGACGGTAGTCTTGGTGGCCGGCAGTGCCTCGGCCGTGATGGCGGCCGACGGCGACACCGGCGGCGATGCCGAGAAGATGTCGCTGCTGGAGTTGCTGATGAAGGGCAAGTGGTTCATGGTGCCCATCGGGCTCTGCAGCCTGCTGGGACTGGCGCTGATTATCGAACGCCTCGTGGCGCTGCGACGCACCGCCGCGATTCCCAAGGGCTTCGTGGACGACATCGACCGCCTGCTCGGCAAGGGCGACAGCGGCCGTCGGGAAGCCATCGAGTTCTGCCGGGCCCACCCCAGCCCGATCGCCCGCGTGGCGGCGGCGGGG
>JBKHHV010000019.1:0-20323 GCA_046539005.1 Phycisphaerae bacterium | reverse complement strand
GGGCGTGCAGCGCCTGGCGGGTAATCAGGGGGCCTTCGACAACGTCAGCCCGCCCTTCCAACTGAGAGACGTAAATCGGCCCTCCGCCGTAAAGGCGGTCGCCCACCATGGGGTGCCCCAGTCCGCTCATGTGCACGCGAAGCTGGTGGGTTCGGCCGGTCTTGGGGTAGCACTCCACGAGCGTGAAGTTCAGGCCCGCCTCGCCCACGCCGGAAATCCGCTCGATGACCTTGTAGCGCGTGACGGCCTCCTTGGTGGTGGGGGCGAACGGCTTGCCGGTGCGGCGGTCGACGGCGTACTTCTCCTTGATGACCGGGTGCTTGCCGATCGGGGAGTCGATGACGTCCTCGTCCAATTCCACCAGCCCATGGACGATCGAGGTGTAGGTCTTCTGGATCTTGCGGTGCTCGAACTGATGCCCCAGCCGCCAGATGGCAAGCTCGGTCTTGGCTACAAGCATGATGCCTGTGGTATCGCGGTCCAGCCGGTGGACAATGCCCGGGCGGCAGGGCTCGCCGGTGGTGGGCAGGTCGTTGATGGCCCCTTCCCGCCAGTTCTGCTGGAAGTAGTACGCCAGGGCGTTGACCAGCGTGCCCGACCAGTTCCCCCGGGCGGGATGGACGATGATATCCGGCTGTTTGTTGATCGCCAGCAGGTCGTCGTCCTCGTAGACCACGTCGAGGGGGATCGGCTCGGGGGTGATCTCGGGCGGTTTCTGCTCGGGGAGCATCATGTCGATGGCGTCTCCCGCACGGATGGTGTAGCTGGGCTTGACGACCTGCCCGTTGACCGTCACATCGCCTTCTTTGATGTACCGCTGCAGCGCCGCCCGCGAGACCTTGCCGAGTCGGCCGGAGAGGTACTTGTCCAGCCGTTTGTTCGTAAGCACCTTCTTGATGTTGATCTGGACGTGCTCCAGCCCGTCCTCGTCGGCATCGACGTGCTGCTCGGAGTATTCCATACCCTCCTCGCCGCCGGGGGCAGCGGAGTTGCTCTTGCCGGGGGGGCCGGAGGACGTGTTGTCGCGGTCGGGGTCGGGCATGGTGATCGGTACAGCAAAGCACCCACAGGCGGAGACGAGCGCTGGGCCCGGCTCTGCCGGCGGGTGCGTGGAGAAGCTTGCATATCGGTCTAGGCGATCAGCGTCTTGACGACGTCGACGGCGCTGGCTGCGTCGGCCGCGTACCCGTCGGCGCCGATCTCGTCGGCGAAGTTCTGGGTAACCGGGGCCCCGCCGATGATCGTCTTGACTTCGATGCCGGCGCCCTTCAGCGCCCCGACCACTTCCTGCATCTGCGGCATGGTGGTGGTCAGCAGGGCGCTCATGGCACACACCTTGGCGCCCTCGGCCTTGCAGAGTTCGACGAACTTGTCGGCCGACACGTCGGTACCGGCGTCGACGACCTTGAGCCCGCCGCCGGTGAGCATCATCGCCACGAGGTTCTTGCCGATGTCGTGCAGGTCGCCCTTGACGGTACCGATGACGACGGTGCCGAGAGGCTCTACGCCCGCCTCGACAAGGCGGGGCTGCAGCACTTCCATGCCGGCCTTCATGGCGCGGGCGGCGATGAGCACTTCCGGCACGTAGATCTCGTTGGCCTTGAACCGCTTTCCGATCACGTCCATGCCGGCGATGAGGCCGTTCTCGAGGATCTCCCTGGGGGGTACGCCTTCCTCGATGGCGGCGTTGGTGAGGTCGACTACGGTGTTGCGGTCGCCCTTGATCAGGGCGTCGGCCAAGGCCTGGAGGTCAGCCATGGTTACTCCAATTCTTCCTTTGTTCCCGTTTCGCCGGGGGGTGCGGTGTCCCGCTCCTGCAGCGGAAGATGGTGCCGCACCGCGGCGGTTCTGTACTCTACTCGTTGGCGTCGACCGGCTCGTTGCCGTCGGCGGGCTGGGTGTCGGTCAGGTCCGGTCCCAGGTCCAGTTCCACCATGGGCTCCACGTCGGTCCGGGCGTCGGGGAATTCCTTGCGGAACGCAGCCACTTCCTTCTCGGCCTCCTCGGCACTCTGGTGGGCGGCCGATGCGATCTGCCACTGGTCGTCCTTCACCACCAGCCGGAACACGATCGGCCCGGCCTTGACGTTGGGCTCGGTGAGGATCTCGGTCAGCACCAGGGCGCTGGTATCCGAGACGTCGCTGGTGTCGACCTGGACCTTCCCGTCGCTCTTGAGCTTGCGGACCATGGCGGCGATCCGCTCGGGCTGGGCGCCTTGGAGGGTCGTTTCCGACAGCTTGTCGTCCTCGCCGGCGGCGACGGCCGAGAGGAAGTCCCGGACGGTGTTGATGGGTCCCATCGGCTGGGCAGTAATGGGCTGCACGTCGCTGAGATACACCGGCCGCTTGAGTTGCGACAGTTGCTGGAGCCCCAGTTCGGCGACCTGCACCACCGGGTAGCCGGTCAACTGGTTCATCCCGAGGACCTTGTCGTAGTTGTCGCGGGCCTCTTCGAGGTTGCCGCGTCCTTCGGCGACCTTCGCGAGTCCGCAGTAGGCGGCCCCGACCATGGGGGCGTTCTGGCTGAAGTCCTTGATGACGCGGTTGAACTGCAGCGCCGCCTGGTCGGCGAAGTCTTTGCTCTCGGCCTCGACGGAAGAGGCGCTCATCTTCTGCAGGTACAATTCGCCGAGTTTCAGCGTCGAGGAGGCCGCGAGGTACTCGTTTTCATCCTGCTCGGAGAGCCGCTTGAGTTCCTGCACCTGGTCGCCCTGGTCCTGCGAGGTGCCGGGAAACACGGCCGACTGCATGTACAAGTTGCGTATCTCGCCGATTTTGGCCTCGCTGGAGCGGATCCACCAGAAAACGCCCAGGACCGCGATCACCACCAGCAGGATTCCCCAGGACATGTGGGCCTTGTACTTCTTGAGCCAGTCGACAACCTTGGTCAGTTCGGTGTCCAGCGTGTTGTGCTGCAGTTCGTGACGTCGTGTGGATTTCATGTTCGCCTGCTTTTCAGGTATCTCGTCGGCTGCCGGTCGGGCTCTTTATCTTGCCCGAACTGGACAGCATGATCTGTATTTCGATGCCGTCCCCCCAGCCCTTCTCTTGGATGACGACGTGGCATCGCTCGTCGCCCTTGTCGAAATCCAGCATGATTTTGCCCTGGGCAAAGTGCTCCCGCACCCGCTCCCACCGGTTGATGGGCATCTGCGTGCGATAAAACTCGACCACGGCAAACTTGTCGGCCGAGCCGGCGTACACGTGGTCCACCAGGCGCATTTGCCCGACGGTCCAGTGACGGCTGCGGCTTTCGTTCAGCTCAAATCCGTACGGAACCGGCAGGTCCGGGATCGGCGGACGGGCCCTCGCGAACAGTGTATTCCTGTCGCGGTTGGAACTGCCGCCGTTGCCGGAGGTTTTGCCGTTGCCCCGGCCTGGGGTGCCGGTCTCGGCGCACCCGACCATGAGCAACAGTCCCGCCGCCATCCACTTCGTCCATGACCTGCTCATACCGCGACCTCCTGCCGCTGAGCGTTTGCCTGCCCGGCCGTCCGAAGCCCTTGCTTGCGAGCCAGCCGGAACATGGCAGGTTCCCTTATCTGTCTTCGGTTGTCAAGCCCTCAAACCGGCGTGAAATCCGCCATTCGCAGCGGTTGCACGCCCCCGGGCCTCCCTACCTATCGGCCAATCGGACGCGCCGGCGACAGCGCTTCGGCGCCGGTGAGGCGGTTTCAGTACTCCACGGGGCGCGAGGCCGCCTCGGCCAGGAGCGTTCGATAGTCCTCATCCGGCAGTTCATAGGCCCCGAACCGCTTGAGATTCTCGGTGGTCCATTGCACGTCCATCATCGCAAAGCCTTGCTGTCTCAGGTGTTCCACGCAGTGAACCAGTGCGACCTTCCCGGCGTCCCGGGCGGTGTGGAACATGCTCTCGGCGAAAAACGCCCCGCCGATGGCGACCCCGTACAGCCCGCCGACCGGCTCACCCCGCCCTTCAGACCCCCCCGCCCAGGCCTCCACGCTGTGGGCGAAGCCCAGTTCGTGCAGGTGCGTATAGGCGATCTCGATCTCCGGGGAAATCCACACCTGGCTGGGTCGATGTCGCCTGGCGCAGCACCGGACCACCGCCCGGAACGCCCGGTCGCGCGTACAGACGTACCGGCCCGCGCGGACCGTGCGGCGCAGGCGGCGCGATACGTGGAACCGCTCGTCCAGCGGCATCAGCCCGCGGGGGTCGGGGCGGAACCACCACAACTCGCCGTCCTGGACCATCGGGAAGATCCCTTCCAGGTACGCCGCCAGCAGCACCTCCGGCCGAAGGGCGTGAAGGATGTCCTCGTCGTACTCCATGGTTCCCCATTGTGGGGCGCCGGGCCGCCGGGTCCAGCATTTCCATCCGAGACCGTCCCCCGCCGGCAGTTCCCACGTTGCTGCGACGGGACGAAACGGCCGAGGGCTTCGCCGAAATCTCACCGCGGCCGACTCCGATAGGAACAGCGAGAGTCTTCCGAACCCCGGAAAGCAGGATCTGAAGCTATGCAACCACAACAGCAGACCCGGCAGGTGGTCTCCACCGGCCGACCCGAGCGCGATGCCGCCTACTACGACTCCATCTACGCCTGGGACCGTGACGGAGAGGGGCGATTCAACTCCCATCCGTCCCAGAGCTACTACTGTTCGATCTGGATGACGGGCGTGTCGTGGATCGGTGACGAGGAGCTTATCGCCGATCTCGGCTGCGGCCCGGGGCAGTTCGCCCAACTGGCGATCGAACAGGGAAAGCGGTACGGGATCGGCATCGATTTCAGTGCCGAGGCGGTGGAACTGGCCAAACGCCGCCTGCCCGAACACGCCGACAAGTTCCGCGTGGGCGACCTGCACTCGGCCGACCTGGAGGCCGCACTGGACTGCGACGCGTTCGTGGTCTTCGAGGTGCTGGAGCACATCCAGGACGACCTGGGGCTGTTGTCGCGGATCCCCTCGGGGCGGACGCTGATCTTCTCGGTGCCCAGCTACGACTGGGAATCGCACGTGCGGTGCTTCCCCACCGCCCAGGCGGCGGCCGACCGGTACGGACCGCTGCTGAGTTCGCTGGAAATCGCAACCGCATCCGGCGGCGACCAGCACATCTTCATCTGCCGGGGCGTGCGTCGGTAACGCCGGGCTCTTCCTGTTGGTCACGAACAAAGGCCCGCACGGTCTCCCGCGCGGGCCTGTCTGCTTCATGCTTTGATTGTCCACCGTTTACCTGCGACGGCGAAGAACGCCCGCCAGGCCACCCAGAGCCAGCAGGCTCATGGTCGCCGGTTCCGGAACCACCACGTCGTTGAGGCTCTCACCCATGCGGATCTCGTCAACCCGGGACTGGTGGGAAAGCGAGACAGTCACCGAGTTGTACGACCCGCTCTCGCGGCCGAATTTGGCTCCCGTGGTCCCGAAATCGGGACTTCCCAACGCGGCCACGCTGGAGGTGTCGGCCGGGTTCACCCAGATGTCCACGAAGGAGTCTTCGGGGCTGATACCGGTGCCTTTGGTGCCGCGAACAATAAACAGGTAGGTCTCTCCAAGTGTCACGTCAAGGCCGGTATCCTGATCTGCCGCTGCACTACCAGTGTTGGACGCCTTCAGGATGATGTTTCCAGAGCCATCGGAACCGAAGCCGATGCTGTTGACGCTCTGGGTGTTGGTGAAGTTTATCGCGGTGCTCTCCTCGTTGTTGGCGATCTGCAGCAGCCCGGCGAACCACCACTCGCTTCCCGCGACCGATCCGGGGAACGGGTCGACAGACACCTCCTTGTTGCCGCCGCGGTTGCCGCTGCCGTAGTCATGGTGCATCGACCCGCCGGCCTCGTTCTCCAACTGGTCGCTGGTCATCCCGACGGGGTCATAGTCCACTACGCCCGAGCCCGTGTCCCAACCGGTGGCCGGGTCCTCGTCGATGTCAAACCGGGTGTCCCCGTATTCGAAGCTCTCGCTGAAAAGGAGCCCCGCACTGGCCTGCGAGGCCAGCAACAGTCCTGCCAACATGGCAATCGTCAATATGCGTTTCATAACTTCCTCCTCTGTCATACCCGATACTGCTTGGAGTAATGAAGTAACTCGTGGTCCGTTCTCTGCTCGCCGCATGATATGGCAGATTCTGGATATTCGCCATGCGACTAAGCGCAAAAGTTTTAAACAGAAGCGCAACATGGTATACTTTTCCAGTGCATTTCTTGCCCTTTTGAACCGAACCCCTTTTGAGAGCAGAGCATGGCCACAGAGAAACACAGGCGGATCGCATTGGTTGTCCCCGACATCGGGTATGATCGCGGCATTCTTCGAGGCGTAAACCGTTACGCAAGGCCGACGAGGAAGTGGCTGCTGCACTCCTCGCTGCTCACGACGAGCAGCGTGGAGACGGTACGCAGATGGAAAGTCGACGGGATCGTCGTACATGCCCAACCGGGCAAGGCTATGGACGCGCTGATCGCCCTGGGCAAGCCGATGGTGAACGTCTCCGGCACCGATGTTCCCGGCGTCCCGGCCGTTCGGCCGGACAACGTCGCCGTGGGGCGTCTGGCGGCCGAGCATCTCCTCCAGCGGGGGCACCGCGTGGTGGCCTACTTCGGGCTGAGGCGAACGCAGTTTTCCCGGGCCCGCCGGCTGGGAGTCCGCCAGGCGGTCCGCCGGGCAGGGGCGAAGCTGGTGGCTTTCAACCCATTCGCCGCAGTACATCCCGATTGGGAGAGCTACGACGCCGCACACCTGCGATGGATCACGGGTCTCCCCAAGCCCGTGGGGGTCGTCTGTTCCTCCGACCACCAGGGACGGGTGCTGCTGGAGAGTCTCTACGGAAGCGATATCCGCGTACCCCGGGAAGTCTCGGTCGTCGGGGTGGACAACGACGAGATGCATGCGATGATGACCGCCCCGCCGCTTTCCAGCGTGGAACTGCCGCTGGGGCGTATTGGTTACGAAGCGGCGGCCCTGCTGGAACTCATGATGGAAGGCGAGCCGCCCCCCACTGAACCCCTGGAACTGCCGCCGGTGGGGGTGGTCACCCGCGAGTCCTCGGACATCGTGGCGATCCGCGATCCCGAAATTGCCGCCGCCCTGGATTACATCAACCGCAACGCCCATCGCCCCCTTACCGTGGAGGACGTGCTGGGCGAGGTGGCCGTCTCGCGTCGCACGCTGGAGACCCGGTTCCGCGAGACGCTGGGGCGGACCCCGCTGGCCGAGATCCGCCGCACGCACGTTGAGCAGGCCAAGAAGCTGTTGTCCCACACCGACCTGCCCATGCCGGAAATCGCCCGCGAGTCGGGCTTTACCAGTGCTCCGGCGCTGTCGGTCATCTTCCGCAGAGAGACCGGCATGCCACCCACCGCCTGGCGACGCCAATACCAGTTGCGTTAGTCCCCCGGCCCCGGTGGACGACGCGGCCCTGTTGCCGTATAGTCCGCCTCATGCCATTCGACGTAACAGAGCACAGCCCCGTCCCGCTGTGGGACGACCCCGCCCCGGGCGCCCTGGGAGATGGACCGGCCGACGTGCCGACCCTTGCCTGGTACCGCCCGGCCAAACTGGCGAAGCCCGCGGCGATGCTGGTGTTTCCCGGCGGCGGTTATGAGCACCTTGCCGAGCACGAGGGCCAGCCCGTGGCGCGATGGCTGGCGTCGCTGGGAATCGCCGCGGCGGTGGTTCGCTACCGCGTTCGCCCTTACCAGTTGCCCAGTGCCCTGCTGGACGCCCGCCGGGCCATGCACCTGGTGCGGACGAGGGCGCGGGAGTGGGACATCGACGACGCCCGAGTGGGGGCCGTGGGTTTCAGTGCGGGCGGACACCTCGTCACCTGCATCTCGACGATCGACGAGCCCTGCCCCGATCCGCGGGACCAGGTCGACCGCGCCGAGGCAAGGCCGAGCGTTCTGATCGCCTGTTATGCCCCGTTTTCGCTCCCGGCGATGGGGCGTCCCGGTCCGCACGAATGGCTCCTGGGAGAGAACGCCCCGCCTTCGCTGACGCGGTACGTGGAACTGGACCGTCACGTCGAGGCGGGCTTCCCGCCGGCGATGCTGTGGACCACCGGAGAAGACCGGGCCGTTCCGCCCGAGCAGTCGCTGCTGATGGCCGGGGCGATCCGAGCGGCCGGGGGAGAATGCCAACTTCATCTCTTTGCCCGGGGGCGCCACGGGCTGGGGCTGGCGGCCGGGGAGCCTGCCGGGGCCTGGCCGAACGCTGGCTGGCCGATCAGGGGTATTGCTGAATCTCGTCAATCGCGACCCGGCGTGGATTGCCTGCTTGCGATCCCACAAAAAAAGACGGACCGCAATTGCGATCCGTCGTTACGGCATCTATGTATTCACCCGCTCGTGCTACGATGCGGGCGTGATCTCGGAGTAGTGGCTTTCCACCACCTGCCCGTCGACGTCCAGCAGGATTCGCTCGGGCACGAAGTCGGTCGCGGCGGCAAGATAACCCCAGATCGCCCGGGTGTGTTCGTCCAGTGCCTCACCCGGAGTGGGCCCGCGGCCGGGCGCACAGCCCGGCAGTGAAGGGCAGCGGGCCTCGTAGGCACCTTCGCTGCAGATTGTCTCGATGTAGAGATTCATGGGTAAACCTTCCTTCTGTAGATATTGTGCCTACCTGAGGGCACGTTCCCCGCATGTCCCCGCCTTTTGATCATTCTAGCGCCCGGGTAGTCAGGTATCGCGGAAGTGTGCAGAAATCTCCTGTCCGGCAGTTCGATCCGCTGCGGAACGTCAGCAGCGAAATCTCCGGACGATGGTCGTCCTGTACCCGTCGCGACGGGCCGAGTCCACGGTTGACGTACAGCCGCCGGTGGCTTCCCAGCGTGTACTCGCCGGCGGCGAAGTCCCGGTAGACGACCGGGAACAGCAGGTTGTTGAGTGGGGTATCGGGCACGGCCTTTCCGTGAGTGTGCCCGGCGAGGACGTAGTCGGCCCCCAGCCGTGCCAGGTCGCCCGAGGCGTCGGGATTGTGGGTCAGGGCGATGATCGGCGTCTCGGTCGGCACGGCGTCCATCGCCGCGGCCGGGTCGTAGTGGCGGGTCCACAGGTCGCCCACCCCCGCAAACGCCACCGCCGCCGAGCCCCGGCGGTACACCAGCGAGTCGTTATGCAGAACGGTCGCCCCGTGGTCGCGCAGGCGGTCGATGAGATACTCGGCAAGCCCGCTGAGCCCGTTGTGTCCCCCGGGCATCCACACGCCGTAGTCGTGGTTGCCCAGCACCGCGATGGTACCGATCTTCGGGCTCAGTTCGCCGACGATCTCGGCCACCTGCCTTGCGTAGCAGCGGGCCGACGCCCAGACGAAATCCCCGGTAATCACCGCGAAGTCCGGCTGCAGTTCGTTGGTCAGCTCGATGTACTTCGCCAGGTGGCGCTGGCGCATGATGGGGCTCAGGTGCAGGTCCGACAGATGCGCCACGCGCAGCCCGTCCAGTTCGCCCCCGAGCCCGGGCAGGAAAGCTTCCCGGCGTTCGAGGGTAAGCCAGCGCGTTTCCAGGTCCCAACCGCACAGCCCGTAGAGAGCTACGTGGCTGGCCGCCCGCCAGAGAACATGTTTGAGGAACGAACCCACGCGGTTGGCGCGATACCTGGGAGCGACCAGAACGTCGTTCATGCGTAACTTCCTTGCAGGGCAAGCTGTCGCCCGGCCCTTGGTTTGCCTCCGGATCCAAGGAACATCGACCGGGCGGAAGGCCTGCATGTCAAGAGGAGGATCACTTCCTGTCGGTAGGATCGACGTTCGGTACGAAGATGTGGATAACGCTACCTTAAGAGCACGTTAAACGTCCAGAGAAAAGAGCTTGCATGGTTTCAGAGACTGTGGATAACCATCGCAATCGCAAGTCTCTGCGGCCTGGCGGCGTCGGGCTGTGACCTGCAGAGCGGGAGGAAGACCGGCGTAAGGCGAAGCCTCGGCAGGAGGTCTTCTGCTGCTTGGTCTCGGCGGTTTCCGCGGAAAGCCTGTATTATCGTCAGATCATCCCGTCTTGTCCATCCGGAACACGCTCAGGCAGCACAGAAGCGCAGCAGGCAGCGTCAGCGGACCGCCAGCGGCGAGATCTGCGCCGACCAGCCTCCGCCCTCTTCGGTGACCACTCGCAACAGGTACCAGTAGTCGCCGTGAGCGACCGGTCGGATGATGTCGGCCCCGCTCCAGGCCCCGGCCAGCGCCCGGTTCCGCCAGGCGAAGCGGTCGGGTCGGCGAGAGACGACCGCCAGGGTCAGCGGCGGGTCGGCGTCTTCCCGGGCGATCAGAACGTGGGTCCTTCCCTTCCGCACCAGCGCCGGCAACGAAAGCCCGGGCTGCTCCTGCCCCCCTTCGCCGGCGTAAACCGTCTTGGGCTGCGACCAGTTGCGGAGGTTCTGGCTGGTCCGAAGCTGGATCGCCGGGGTGGCGCCCCCCTCGCGCTCCACCCGCCCGGGGTGAAAGAGGTACCAGACTTTCCGCAACAGGATGACATAGGGATCGGCCGAAGCAGCCGGGACGTGGCAGACTTCCTGCGGCAGGTCTACCCAGGTATTGGGGTCGGTCGACCGGGTCCACAGAAGCCTCTCACCGTCGGCGGCGAACAGGCAGAACGCCTTGCCGTCGTGGACCACGTGAGGGGCCGCCAGGGAAGGCACGTCCGGGAGGATATCCGGGTTGCGCGTGAACGGCTGGGGCAGAGCACGGCCGGTGGCGTGGACCAGGCCGGGCCCGCCGTTGCGGTCGGCAAGCAGGTGCCATACCCCCAACAGGTCCTCGAAGGCACAGATACCACGCGGCGTGGGGCCCTCGGCCGACAGCAGTGTCGTCCAGGGGCCGGGAATGTCGATCGGTTCTTCGTCGCTCATGCTCCGCATCATACCGCAGCGAGGGACCGATGGCGAACCTCGGCATCGACGGGGCGGCGATCTTCTTTGGGCGCGGGCGCAGGTCGTGCCTGTGGGGCAGATTCCCTTGCAATCGCGCGACGGCACGATACGATTACGTGCTTTGACGGGATTCGACAATCGCCCCGTATACACTCGGGCGGGTATTCCCCGCCCCGTCCCAAAAGGAGCAATGCAACCATGGCCGAAGCGAAGGCAGATCTGGGTCTGATCGGGTTGGCGGTGATGGGCCAGAACCTGGTCCTGAACATGAACGACAACGGGTATACCATCGCGGTGTTCAACCGGACGGTCGAGAAAGTGGACCGCTTCAAGGAGAACGAGGCGAAGGATCGGGACACGATCATCGGCACCCACTCCATCGAGGAGTTCGTGGCGACGCTGAAGCGTCCCCGCCGCGTGATGCTGCTGGTCAAGGCCGGCGACCCGGTGGACAAGTTCATCGACATGGTCCTGCCGCACCTGGAGAAGGGCGACATCATCATCGACGGCGGCAACAGCAACTTCCACGACACGATGCGTCGCACCAAGTACGTCGAAGACAAGGGCCTGCTCTACATCGGCACCGGCGTCTCCGGCGGCGAAGAAGGCGCCCGCCGCGGGCCCAGCATCATGCCCGGCGGAAGCCCCGACGCCTGGCCGCACGTGAAGGAAATCTTCCAGGCGACGGCCGCCAAGGTCACCGACCCCAAGACCGGCAAGGAAGAAGCCTGCTGCGACTGGGTGGGCGAGAACGGCGCCGGGCACTTCGTGAAGATGGTCCACAACGGCATCGAGTACGGCGACATGCAACTCATCTGCGAGGCATACAACCTCATGAAGTCCATGGGCATGGAGCCGGCGGAAATGAGCGAGGTGCTCTCCGAATGGAATGAGGGCGACCTGGACAGCTACCTCATCGAGATCACCCGCGACATCCTCGCCAAGACCGACGACGAGACCGGCAAGCCCATGGTCGACGTCATCCTCGACACCGCCGGGCAGAAGGGTACCGGCAAGTGGACGGCGATCACCGCCCTGGACCTCGGTCAGCCGCTGACGCTGATCGGCGAGGCCGTCTTCGCCCGTTGCCTCTCGGCGCTGAAGGAAGAGCGCGTCGAAGCCAGCAAGCAGCTCAGCGGCCCGGACGCGAAGTTCGACGGGGACAAGAAAGCGTTCATCAACGACATCCGCGACGCCCTCTATGCCAGCAAGATCGTCTCCTACGCCCAGGGCTACCAACTCATGCGGGAGGCCGCCAAGGAGTGGGACTGGAACCTCAACTACGGCGGCATCGCCCTGATGTGGCGCGGCGGGTGCATCATCCGCAGCCAGTTCCTGGGGAAGATCAAGGAAGCCTTCGACGAGAATCCCAACCTGGTCAACCTGCTGCTGGCCCCCTACTTCAAGAAGGCCGTCACCGAATCCCAGGCGGCCTGGCGTCGGGTGGTTTCCAAGGCCGTCGAGATGGGCGTGCCCGTCCCGGCGTTCACCAGTGCCCTGGCGTACTTCGACGGCTACCGCAGCGAGCGCCTGCCGGCAAACCTGCTGCAGGCCCAGCGGGATTACTTCGGTGCCCACACCTATGAACGGGTCGACAAGCCCCGAGGTGAATTCTTCCACACCAACTGGACCGGCACCGGCGGCGACGTGACCGCCAGCACCTACAACGCGTAAGTTTCACCAGACCCATCGCCCGGGCGGGAGAACCCCCTCTCCCGCCCGGTGCGTTTTCTGTCAACACGAATTGCGAGAGGCCCATGGATCCGATCAAGCTGCAGTTGCTCAAGCAGGTCGCCCAGGTCGACATCTACGACAAGAGCATTCAGAACGACGGCACGACCATCTACTTCCTCGGGCGCGATGCCGACGGAAACAAGAAGGTCGGCATGTGTGCCACCGAAGGACACGGCGAGGTGCACGGCGAGAACCGCGGCAAGACCGAGGGCAAGCTGGTAACGGTCGGACCGGCCGACCATGCCAACGCCGAGGCGATCCGCCGGGGACTGCCCTGGACCGCCCCCCGGTGCATCGGCCTGAGCACCTCCGCGGGGCTGGGCGACCGGCTTGGCCTGGCGACTCCCGGGCATATCCGGGCCATGCGCGCCAAAGGCGGCGAGGTGGTGGGAATCCTCGCCCAGCAGTCCATCCGCGAGATGACCCGCACCAACCGAACGCCGGATGAGGTCATGGACGCCGCCACCTTCGGCGTGCTGCAGGAAGGCTACACCGACGGCTTCGGCTCCGACGCCGACCACCTGCAGAAGCCCGAGGACATCGACGTGACGGTCAAGGCCGGCTTCACGATGTTTACCATCGACCCCGGGCTGCACGTAGTCAACGACGCCGACACCATGGGCGTGGGCGAGTTGGCCAACCGGTACGACCAACTCGACTTCGATACCCTGCGGATCGGGTCGGACGATCTCAAAAGCCGCTACGACGAACAGAGTTTCGACCTCGAAGATGGCGACAAGGTCAGCTTCGGCGGCGACGCGTTCCTGCGGGCGGCCGTCAAGTACGGCGGGGCCGTGGCGCATACCGTGAAGATGTACCAGCACCTCAAGCAGGTCGCCGGTGACCGCCCCTTCGAGCTGGAAGTCTCGGTGGACGAGACCGAAAGCCCCACCAGCCCGGCCGAGCACTACTTCTTCGCCGCCGAGTTGAAGCGGCTGGGGGTCGAGTGGGTGTCCATGGCGCCGCGGTTCGTCGGCCGATTCGAAAAAGGCGTCGACTACATCGGCGACCTCGACGAGTTCCGCGCCAGCTTCAAGCGCCATGCCGCAGTCATGCGGACACTCGGGCCTTACAAGATCTCCATCCACAGCGGCTCGGACAAGTTCAGTATCTACCCGCTGGTGGCGGAGATGACCGGCGGGCTGGTGCACCTGAAGACCGCCGGCACCAGCTATCTCGAAGCCCTGCGGGCGATCGCGAAGATCAACCCCGGCCTCTATCGGGAGATTCTGGACTTCGCCCGCGGTCGCTACGAGGTCGACAAGGCGACCTACCACGTCTCGGCCGACGTCAGCAAGGTCCCCCCGGCCGACTCGCTCAGCGACGAGGAACTGCCCCGGCTGCTGGACAACTTCGACGCTCGCCAAACCTTCCACGTGACCTTCGGAAGTGTCCTGACCAACGACGATTTCCGCTCCCGCTTCTACGACGCCCTCCGCAGCGGCGAAGAAGCCCACTACGCCGTGCTCGCCACGCACCTGGGCAAGCACGTGGAGCCCCTGGCCGAAGTCGCCCGCTGAGAGACATCCGAACCTGCATACACCCAGGCGGCCGGGCTCTGGCTCGGCCGTCTTTCATGCGCGGGGCCACAGCGTCTCGCGCCCCCTTTTACCGAATTCGCCGAGTATTTGCGTTTTTTGCAGGGAAAACGGGCATCTCTCTCAGATAGCCAACACTTTTCTCTGCGAGCGGTTATGTAAAGTCGGGGCTCCTGCCGGCCACTGCAAGTAAGGGGGATGCCTTAGTTTTCGCCGCACGCTTCCGTCGACGCATCCGAGTATATCCTATGCTATGGTGGGAGCGACGTATAGCGTCAGGCCGTCGGCCGCCGTCGCTGACTGCCTGGGCGCATGGTGTTGAGCGAATCCTGCCCGTGGGCCCGACCAGGTCCCTGCCCCTCTGCCTGGTCGATACGGAGAATCCATGCTGACGACCGAAGTCGCCGACATCTCGGAAGCTTCGGGGGTGGAAGTCTACCCCGCCAGCCTCGTCCGCGCCGAGGGGGTCATCTACTTCGTTGCTCGCTCGAAGGAGGAGAAGTTCGTCGGTGCCATCGGCTCGGACATCCTTGACGGCTACACCGCCGGCGAGCACGACGAAAGACCGATCATCCTCGGCCCGCTCAACCACGCCAACGCCGAGGCCATCCGCCGCCAGATTCTCTGGACCAATCCCAAGGCGATGGGGCGCGGGGTAAGCATGAGTTTCGGCGACCTGCTGGGCGCCGCCGCCTCCGGTCACGTCCGCATGCTCGCCGAACACGGCTCGGGCGTCTCGGCCGCGCTGGCACAGTTGTCGCTGGCAGAAGTAATGGCCGCCGGACGTCCCGCCCAGGAAGTACTCGACGCGGCGACCTGGGGCGTGCTGCAACAGGGGCACAAACGCGGATTCTCGGCCGTGGCGCTGGACGTGCGTTCGATTACCGACGTCAACGCCGCCGTCCGGGGCGGATACACCGCCTTCATCCTCAACCCGTGCGAGAACATCCCGCCGATCCCGGCCGGGGCCGACACACCCCAGCTTGCCGCCATGTTCGGGCAGATCGACTTTGACACCCTCGAGACCACCGGCGAAGACCTCGCCAAAAGCTACGTCGATCGGCCCTTGGAGCTCCCGGACGGGACCGAACTGTTGTTCGACGGTCCCACCTTCGTGCGTACCCTGGCGAAGATGGGCCCTGCCCTGGTTTCACTGGTGACGATGGCCCGCCACCTCGAACAGATATCGCCCGACAACGCCGACGTCATGGTCACGCTGCACGAAACCGAGGAACCCACCAGCCCCCACGAGCATCACTTCATCGCGGCGGAGATGAAACGCCTGGGCGTCCGCATCGCCGGGATGGGGCTCCACGTGCCTGGCCTGGAGGAGGTGGTGCCCTACACCGGCGACCGCGACGCCGCCCGCCAATGGACCCGCATCCACGCCGGCATCATGCGACGCAACGGGCCCTACAAGATCATCCTCTCCCCCGGCGCCAACAAACTGCACCTGCTGGGAATCATGCTGGAGGAAACCGACCGCCAGGTGCACCTGCAGGTAATGGGGGCCACCTGGCTCGACGCCCTGCGGACCGTTGCCGCCGCCGAGCCGGACCTGTTCCGCGACATCTACGCCTTTGCCATCGAGAGTTTTCCCTCCCGGACGGCGGGCATGCGCGTCTCGGCCGACGCCGACAGGCTGCCGTCTCTCCCCGACGAGGGCGTACACCTTCACCCGCTCCTGCAGCGCCCCGACGTGCGACAGGTGCTCTACGTCTGCTTCCCGGCCGTGCTGACCGGGCAAGGTGGCAAGCGCTTCCGCCAGCCGATCTACCACACGCTGTTGAACTGCGAGGAACTCTTCCACGCCTTCCTGAACGCCAGCTTCAGCCCGTGGCTGGATGCCCTGGCCGGCTGAATCGCCGGCGCCCCTCGGCCGGACATCCCGCGCCCCCCCGTTTTCCTGCATGCAGGGACAGTGCGCGTCCGATCCCCGAATTGCCGCGGTGAGGGGTGGCAACTTCTCCTCTCAGCGGGTACAACGGTCGCTTTCGACCGTACCCCACGAAGCAACAGAGAGGACCAGACCATGGCAGACCCCAAGAGCCTGTTTGACATCAAGGACAAGTGCATCGCCATCACCGGTGGCGCCGGCGTGCTGTGTGGCACGATGGCCAAGGAATTCGCCAAGTTCGGCGCGAAGGTCAGCATCATCGACTACGACGCCATGCGGGCCAACGAGGTCGCCCAAGAGATCGAGAAGGACGGTGGCTTCGCGATCCCCGTCGAAGCGAACGTGCTGGACAAGAGCGCCATCGAAGACGCCTTCTCCTGCACCGTCGAGAGCCTCGGGCGCATCGACGTGCTGGTCAACGGCGCCGGCGGCAACAAGCCCACCGCCACCGCCATGCCCGGACAGCGGACGTTCTTCGACCTCGATGCCGACGCCATCCGCTGGGTGTTCGACCTGAACTGTCTCGGCACCATGCTGCCCTGCCAGGTCTTCGGCAAGTACATGGCCGACCAGGGCCAGGGCAATATCATCAACGTCGCCTCGATGAGCGGCTTCCACCCGCTGACCCGCGTGGTGGGCTACTCGGCCGCCAAGGCTGCGATCATGAACTTCACCGAGTGGCTGGCGGTGTACATGGCCCAGAGCCACTCACCCAACATCCGCGTCAACGCGATCGCCCCCGGATTCTTCCTCACCGAGCAGAACCGCTTCCTCCTCACCGACGAGAAGACCGGCGAACTGACCGAACGCGGGCAACTGATCACCGACAACACCCCCACCGGGCGCTTCGGTGACCCCGAGGAACTCATCGGCACGATGATCTACCTGATGAGCGAGGCCTCGAAGTTCGTCACCGGCGTGGTGGTGCCCGTCGACGGCGGCTTCAACGCCTTCTCGGGAGTCTGACCGATTTCCATCGGCGACTGACCGTGACGACGTTCCGGACCCGGTCTTTGCCCGGGCGTTGAGTCGGCAGGCTCCCGCCCGCGCGAAGCTCCGGAAATGGGGCAATCGCAGATCGACGGAGCGTAGACCGGGGTTACCCAATGTCCGACCACACCCAGCAACTCGAAGCCCTGCCGAAGGAGCATGACTTCTTCGTGGGCATCGACTCCGACGGCTGTGCCTTCGACGCCATGGAGATCAAGCACAAGGAGTGCTTCATCCCGGCGATGATCAAGCACTGGGACCTGCAGCCGATCTCCCGCTTCGCCCGCCAGGCCTCGGAGTTCGTGAATCTCTACAGCCGTCATCGCGGGAGCAACCGCTTCGTCGCCCTGTTGCGGGTCATGGAACTGCTGGGCGACTGGCCCCAAGTGCAGCGGCGCGGGTATCGACCCCCGGACATGACGCCGCTGCGGGAGTGGATCGAGCGCGAGACCCGCCTCAGCAGCATCACCCTGCGCGAGGAGGTGAACCGCAGCGGCGAGCCCCTGCTGGAGCGAGCCCTGGCGTGGTCCGACGCCGCAAACGCCGCCATTGAGGACATGGTCCGCAACGTCCCGCCCTATCCGCTTGTGCGCGAGAGTCTCCGGAAACTCTGCGGTGGTGCGGATATCATTGTCTGTTCGTCGACCCCGCTGGAAGCCCTCCAGCGGGAGTGGGCCGAGCATGGGCTGGCCCAGTACGCGGCAATGATCTGCGGACAGGAACAGGGCTCCAAGAAGGAGCATCTGCGTTACGCGGCCAGCGGGAAATACGACCCCGACAAGGTCCTGATGATCGGCGATGCCCCCGGGGACATGCGGGCCGCCAAGAGCAACGGCTTCCTGTATTATCCGATCAATCCCGGGCGCGAGGCCGAGAGCTGGCAGCGGTTCCACGACGAGGCGGCCGGGCGATTCTTCGACGGTGCCTACGCCGGGGACTACGAAGCCGAGCGGATCGAGGAGTTCAAGGCCCTGCTGCCGTCCGATCCGCCCTGGAAACGCCGGACTTCCTGAGGAGAGACACACGATGGCCGACACGCTGCGATGGGGCATTCTGGGAGCGGGCAGGATCGCCCGCAAGTTCGTACAGGGCGCCCGGCAGGCAGACGGCTGCGAGCCGGTGGCCATCGGCTCGCGCACGCAGTCCAAGGCCGACGCCTTCGGCGAGGAGACGGGCCTGCCTCTGCGTTTCGGCAGCTACGAGGCGCTGGTCGGCTGTGACGAGGTCGATGCCGTCTACGTCGCCACGCCCCACCCCATGCACCATCGCGACGCCCTGCTGGCGATCGGCGCCGGCAAGCACGTGCTGGTGGAGAAAGCCTTCACCGCCACCGCCCAGGGAGCCCGGGAGGTCATCGCCGCGGCCCGCAAGACCGGCGTCTTCTGCATGGAGGCCATGTGGTCGCGTTTCCTGCCACCCTTCACGCACCTGCGGAAGCTTATCGCCGAGGGTAACCTGGGCGAGGTGCGCCAGGTGCATGCCCACTTCGGCTTCCGCTGCGAATGGGACTCTTCCTCCCGCCTGCTGAACCCCGAATTGGGCGGCGGGGCCCTGCTGGACGTCGGCATCTACCCGCTGTCGCTGGCGTCGATGGTCCTGGGAACCCCGGCCGAGATCTGCTCCACCGGTCACATCGGCCAGACCGGCGTCGACGAACAGACCGCCATGCTGCTGGGGTACGCCTCCGGAGCGGCGGCCGTGCTGAGCTGCGCGGTGCGGACCAACACGCCCAAGACGGTCACTGTCTGCGGAACCGAAGGCATGGTGCACATCGAGAACGCCTGGTGGGGCGATCGTGGGCTCACCTTCACCCCCGCCGGCGGCGAAGCGCAGTCGATGCCCCTCCCCCGTGAAGGCAACGGCTTCGACTGCGAAATCGAACACGTCGCGGCCCGCATCCGAGACGGGCATACTGAAAGCGACGTTATGCCGCTGGATGAGACGCTGGCGATCCTCGAAACCGCCGACACCATCCGCGGGCAGATCGGGCTGCAATACCCCTTCGAGACGATCGGCTGAGAGGTCAGTCCTCGCCGCCGTCCAAGTCGCTCGGGTCGGCCTGGCAAACGACGTCGTTGATGTCGCCGGTCCGCCAGGAGGTCTTCATCCGCTCGTCGTAGCGTTTCATCCACCGCACGACGGAGAACAGCACCACCGCAACTGCCACAACCACCGCCGCTGCCACCAGCGCGACGACTGACCAGCGTCGAACGGTACTCCGTCTCATCCGTCAACAATCCCCCACCACCAGGTGGGCGATCTGCACCCACACCACCCGAAGTTCCGCCCGGCCTTGCCGACTGATCGAACCCTACTCCGTCCGTTCGCCGTTGCTGCGGACCGTCGGACACAATCCCGAATAACTCACCAACTTCCGCGACGAGTCGAACCGAGGAACGTCGTCCACCGCCGCCAGGAACGTCAGCGACGCGATCCGGCCGACCTGCAACATCGTCTTGAGCCGTACAGCCTGCTCGTCGGTGATGTAAAGGTAACCGGACTTCCTCGCCACTCGATGCCACAACAGTTCATGAGCCATCTCCTGCTGTCGGCGGTAGCGGATTTTGAGGCGTCCCTGCGACGACCTCGTAGGAAATCCCAAAGACTACCCGAGCCGGGGATGGCTCACTTCATAGCTTCTCCTTTGCGGGTATGGGTCACATCCCAAACAGGTCTTCCTTGGCGTCGAGGTAGTACAGGTAGTCGTCGGGCTTGACGTTGGGCGGGCAGCGGTGGTCGCAGAACGGAATGAACCCACCCCGCTCCACGTAAGGCACCAGGCTCTTGAGGTACGCCAGCGTTTCCGACCGGCTGCGGCCGAGGACCATCTTGTCCACACCGCCCAGAATGCGAAGCTCACTGCCGTATTTCTCCAGCGCCGGCCCGGGATGCCCGCACCCGTTGACCTCCCACGGGAACATCGTGTTGATGCCGCCTTCGAGAAAGGCCGGTATCATCGGCCGAATGTCCCCGTCGGAGTCGGTGTAACGGATGTCGATGCCGGCGGCGTGGAGTTTGTCGCTGATCCGTCTGTAGCGCGGCACGACCACGCTGCTGAAGAAGTCCATCGACACCAACGGCCCGGAGTTGCAGGAGATGTCCTCCCAGCCGCAGGCGTAGTCGAAGTCGATCCTGCCCAGCACCTGGTCCAGCCAGTCCTCCACCAGCACGCAGCAGGTCTCGACCATGTCCTCGACCATCTCGGGGTAATCGAACACCGCGTAGGTCAGCCCTTCCAGCGTCAGCAGGTCGCGGACCTTCCCGATCATCGAACCGCAGTCGACGCCCAGCGGCCAGGCGCGGTCGGCAGGGTGCTCCCGGCCGATGGCTTCCACGTCGACTTTCCGGGCGGGGT
>JBKHHV010000240.1:0-6008 GCA_046539005.1 Phycisphaerae bacterium | reverse complement strand
CGATGTTCAAGGAGTTCGACGACCCGAAGGAACGGCGGCGGCTCAAGACCGCGCTGCGCGACGCCGAACTGGGCGTGAAGCGTTCCGAGCTGGAAGCCAAGAACGAACTGGACAAGGCCGACGCCGACGTCACCGCCAAGAAGATCCGCAAGGAAATGCAGGAGGAGGAACTCAACGAACTTGCCGAGCATGCCTCCAACATGACCATGAAGGCCCAGGAGCACGGGCTGATCATCTACAACACCCGTCGTCGTCACTGGCAGACGCCGGTGGAAGTGTCCGTCGGCGAGAAGATCGCGCGTCACCAGCAGTTGATGATTATCCCGGACATGACCAGCCTGCAAGTGAAGACCAAGGTACTCGAGACCGTCTCGCGGCTGGTGGGAAAGGGGCTCGATGCCTACATCCGTCTCGATGCCTTTTCGGACAAGGTGTACGAGGGCAGGGTGCACTGGATCGCCCCCCAGGCCGGGGCGCAGCACTGGTTCGACCCGACCGTCAAGGTGCACGAGGTCGTCGTGAAGTTCGACGAGTACCCCTCGGACATCAAGCCCAAGATGACCGGCAAGGTGGAGATCATCATCGCCAACCTGCCCAATGCACTGCAGGTGCCCATGGCGGCGGTGTTCGCCGAGCAGGAGACCACGTACGTCTGGCGGGTCGGTGCCGCTGGCAGGCCGGAGAAGGTGGAGGTCAAGGTCGGACTCAGCAACGAGGCCCAGGTTCAGATCAAGGGTGGCCTGAACGAGGGCGACGAGGTGCTGCTGGTGCCCGAGGACGGCATGGAACCTGCGCTGGAAAAGGAGCAGCCCATCCCCGACAGCCCCGGCGGACCCGACGCGCCCATGGGAGGCGGCCCGGGTGAGTAACCGCCTGGTCGATCTGCGAGAGGTCTGGAAGGTATACGACGTCGGACCCGAGGGCGTTCCGGCGCTGCGGGGAATCTCCCTTTCGATCGAGGCGGGCGAGTACGTCGCCATCATGGGCCACAGCGGTTCGGGCAAGAGCACCATGCTGAACCTGCTGGGCTGCCTGGACCGCCCCACCGACGGGCAGTACTGGCTGGGGGACGTGGAGGTCTCCACGCTCACCGACGACGAGCTTTCCGACGTCCGCAACCGCCGGATCGGCTTCGTGTTCCAGAGCTTCAACCTGATCCAGGGTATCAGCGTCGCCGAGAATATCGAGGTGCCGATGTTCTACCAGGGGCTCCCGCGTCACGAGCGATCCCCGCGCAGCCGAAAGCTTGCCGAGACCGTCGGGCTGGGCGACCGCCTGCACCACAAACCGCGCGAACTCTCCGGCGGCCAGCAGCAGCGGGTTGCCATTGCCCGCTCCATGGCCAACGATCCGCTGATCCTGCTCGCCGACGAGCCGACCGGTAACCTGGACTCGGCCACCACGCGCGAGATCCTGACGCTCTTCGACGCCCTTCATGCAAACGGCCGAACCATCATCATAGTCACTCACGAGGACGACGTCGCCGCTCATGCCGAACGGGTCATCTGGTTGCGGGACGGCGAACTGGTCTCCGACGAGCGAAACTCCGAGCGACTCAGGGCGGGGGCCGTATGAGCGCGAATGCCATGCACAAGGTGTGGGACGTGGTTCGCCTGGGGCTCCACAGCCTGCGGGTGCACAAGGTGCGGTCGGTACTTTCGGCGCTGGGCATCATATTCGCGGTGTGGGGCGTCATCGCGATGCTCGGCATGAACGAGGGCGCCTCGCGGCAGTCGCAGGAACTGCTGCGCGAGCTGGGAAGCAACAACATCATCATCAACTCCCGCAAGCCGCCCAGCGAGTCCGCCCAAGCCACCGGAAGCAGCGGTCGGGTGCTCTCCTACGGGATCGAACACGTCGACGTCGCCCGCCTCAAGGAGAACATTCCGGGCGTGGAGCGATGCGTCACTGTCCACAAGACCATGAAATATGCCCACTTTCAGGGCAAGAAGGTCAGCGTGGACGTGCTGGCGACCGAGCCGTCGTACCTGAAGGTCGCCCAGGTGAACCTGCTGGCCGGGCGATTCCTCAGCCATGCCGACGCCCTGCGCCGCCGGGCGTTCTGCGTGATTACCGCCTCGCTGGCCAGGAGGCTGTTCGGCTACCTCGAACCCATCGGGCAGACCATCCGCCTGCAGGGAGAGCCGTTCCGCGTGGTGGGCGTCATGGCGAAGCTGCCCGAGACGCTCCAGGGACAGGCCGGGGGGAACTCGGTGCTGGTCCCTCTGACGACCGACCTCGTCCGCTTCGGCAAGCTGACGGTCATGTGGGAGCAGGGCTCCCGGACCTTCGAGCGCGTCGAGGTCAGCCAGGTCATCCTCCAGATGGCCAATGAGGCGGCGGTGGTGGCCGGCTCCCATGTAGCCGAGAGCCTCCTCAAGCGCACCCACGAGAACCCCGACTACGAGATCCGTGTGCCGCTGGAACTCATCCGCCAGCAGGAGGAGCAGCAGCGTCTCTGGTCGCTGGTGCTCATCGGGATCGCGTCGGTGTCGCTGGTAGTCGGCGGGATCGGCATCATGAACATCATGCTCGCGGCCGTCACCGAGCGCACGCGGGAGATCGGCATTCGCCGGGCCTTGGGGGCGCGGCGAGGGGACATTACCGTGCAGTTCCTCGTCGAGGCCGTGGCGCTGACGACCGTCGGCGGGCTGGTGGGCATCGCCATCGGCGGGCTGGCGGTTCCGCCGGCGGTGAGTTGGCTGGGACTGGGCTTCGATGCGGTCATTTCCGGCTGGGCTCTGCTGCTTCCGTTCCTGATGGCCGTCGCGGTCGGCTTGGTCAGCGGTGTGTATCCGGCGATCCGTGCGGCCCGGCTGGACCCGATCGTCGCCCTGCGTCACGAGTAGCCTGTCGCGGGCAGTCTGCCCGTGACCATCAAAGCAGCTTCGGCGGCGACGGAGATGGGACGGAAATTCCCCGGTTGAGACTCACCGGGGTTTCGCGGCCGTCAGTTCAGCTATCAGGCGTGGCAGCCCCCACCAGAACATCGGGTCAGCCGCCATCGCCACCGGGATCAGCCAACCCCACGAGCCCCAATCGGCCGCCAGGACCGAAACTATCCCCGCCGCCGTTCCGAGAGGCAGAGGAATGCCGGAAACAAACCGTCCGCGGCGAATACTCACGACAATGCATCCGTAGTTGACGGCCGCGCACAGTGCCCACAGCAGGGCGGGCAGCCCGACCCTCAGCAGGTCCGGCAGGTCTGTCATTTGCGTGGCGCCTTGTCGCCGGCGACGAGCTTCTCGACCTTCTCCACCTTCTCCGAGCGGACGCGCCTCCGGCGGTTGTGCCAGTCGGCCGTCTTGCCGGTAACCCGGTCGTAGGGGGTTAGCTTCAGCAGGACTTCGGAGGTTTCCATCGGCGAGCCGCCGGGAGAGAAGAGGCTCATCGCCCATCGCGAGCTGCCGGGCTTGAGGCCCACCGAATACGGCTTGGCGCCGTCCGACTCGTGGGTCACCACCAGGTCCCAGCCGTGGGGGTCATCTCCGCCGGAGAGTCCGTCGCGGCCGTCCCGCTCCAAGCGCAACGTCCAGCCGCCCTTGTCGTGGAGGTCGAATCTCAGCATCGGGTGTGTCACGCCCGGCCGCAGGGCCTTGTCGCCCGAGAAGTGCGGCTGCAGGTCGTACAGAATGCGCTTGTCGAGCTTCCTGGGGTTGCGGAAGTACTCGTAGCGGATCATCTCGCCGGCCTTGAACTCGATCACGCACGGCGCCTGGGCGCCATAGTGCGGATTCACGTAGTAGATGCCCTGGTCCAGCGGGTCGAACTGCCCGTTCGCCTGGCTGTGGCGAACGGGAAAGAACACGACCACGCGGTCGGTGTCGGCCAGGTGGGCCAGGTCGCAGTTGTCGGCGTTCAGGAAGCGGAAATCCTGCTCCACGTATCCGAAGATAATCTTGGCGTTGTGAGCCCCGGCCGTGTTCAGGATGAAATGCTTCGGCTGAACCGTGTACGACAGTTGCCTGCGGGTGCTGATGAAGTTGCTGCGGGCGTGGATCGGCTTGGGCAGTCCCTTGTGGTGCGTGCGGGCGTACTGGAACATCCACAGGTGTTCCCCGTCGTGGCTGGCTCGGCCGTTGGCGTCGGAGAAGCGGGCATCCTCGCCGAGGTCCATCCCCCGCCCCCAGTAGAAGGGGCCCAGCAGCCCGCACCGACCCTCCGAGTAGTCCGGCAGCATCTTGCGGTCGCGCTGGTAGGGGGTCTGCCGGGTGGCTTTCTCGACATCTTCGGCCCAGGTGAACGCCGTCCATGTGGAAACCGTAACCGCCCCCAGCAGGGCGGAGATGACAAACAGCTTGTCGTATCCCATTGTGTTCTCTCCTGCGATCGCCTCAGAATTGCGTCCGCCCATTGTACCACGGCCGGCGAAAGCCTGCATGCGGTTGTGGTTGGCGACCGCCACGGTCTTGATCCCGAACCTCGGGGAATCTACAGTTCAGCCAGGAGGTGTTCATGGAACGCACACTGGTGGTCATCAAACCGGACGCCGTGCAGCGTGGGCTGGTCGGCGAGATCACGGCGCGCTTCGAGCGGAAGGGCCTCAAACCCATCGCGATGAAGATGTCGGCTGTTTCCGACAGCACCGCGCGCAAGATGTATGTGGTCCACAAGGGCAAGGACTTCTACGAACCGCTGGTGGCGTTCGTTACCTCCTCGCCGGTTGTGGCGATGGTGCTGGAAGGTCGCGGCGCCATTGCGACTGTTCGGGAAATGCTGGGCAAAACCAACGGTTCCGACGCCGCACCGGGGACGATCCGCGGCGATTTCGCGCTGTCCACACGCCACAATCTCGTGCACGGGTCCGACTCGCCCGCCTCTGCCGACCGGGAAATCGCGGTGTTTTTCGAAGCTCACGAGTTGCTGGACTACACCCGGCCGATGGATGAATGGGTCTATGAGCGCTGACGAACAGAAGCGACGCATCGAGCAACTGCGGGAGAGCCTTCGCCGCCACGACCGCCTGTACTACGTCGAGGCCGCTCCGGAGATATCGGACCGCGAATACGATGCCCTGATGGCGGAACTCAGGGAACTCGAGGCCGCCCATCCGCAGTGGATCACGCCCGATTCACCCACCCAGCGCGTCGGGGGCGAGCCGATCTCCGGTTTCGACAGCGTGCGGCACGCCGTGCCGATGCTCTCCATCGACAACACCTACAACCGCGACGAGCTGGAGAAGTTCGACGCCCGCGTGCACGATGTTCTGGGCACCCCAGGCCCGATCCGCTATCTGGTGGACCCGAAAATCGACGGCGTCGCCTGCTCGCTGCGGTACGAAGACGGGCTGCTGGCGTTGGCAGCTACCCGCGGCGACGGGCGAACCGGTGACGACGTGACCAACAATGTCCGCACCATCCATTCGGTGCCGCTGCGACTCATCGGCGAGGGGGTCCCCGACGTGCTGGAGGTGCGGGGCGAGGTGTATTGGCCTCGGCAGGCGTTCGACGCCTTCAACGAGCGAGTGCGCCAGAAGGCCATCGCCGAAGGAAAGGAACCCAGGCTCTTCGCCAACCCCCGCAACGGAGCGGCCGGCACGCTGAAGATGCTGGACCCGGCGGTGGTCGCAGAGCGGGGGCTGGCGTTCGTCGCCCATGGGCTCGGAGAGCTTTCCGAGCCGGTCGCCCCCACGGCCTCGGAAACCATGGAACGCATCGGGCAGTGGGGCGTTCCCGCCAACCCGCACAGCCGCGTGTGCGAAGGGATCGACCAGGCGTGGGAAGCCATCCAGGACTGGCTGGAACGCCGCGCCGAAGCCGCCTACGAAACCGACGGAGCGGTGGTCAAGGTCGACGTGCTGGCTCTGCGGCAGCAGCTTGGCGCCACCAGCAAGTACCCGCGGTGGTGCATCGCCTACAAATACGAGACCGAGCGCGGCTCGGCGGTGCTGAAAGACGTCAGCTTCCAGGTCGGTCGAACCGGCGCGATTACGCCGGTGGCCCACTTCGACGCGATTCCGATTGCCGGGACGCAGGCGAATTATCTGCACCTGGTGGTACTTATTATTT
>JBKHHV010000018.1:0-20429 GCA_046539005.1 Phycisphaerae bacterium | reverse complement strand
GAAGGCCCAAGCTCCTCCGGCTCCGGCATGCGCAGGTCCGCCAGTATGCCCAGCGCCGCCGCCTGGGGGTCGGAGAGCACGTCGCTGGAGAGTTCCACGTAGGCGCTGGCGAGTCCCATCAGCAGGACCGTCAGCCACGCGACCTGGCGGCCGTAGGTGCGGAGGGCCATGATGAAGACCCCCGCCAGTCCCGCCAGGGAGAAGAAAATGCTCACGCCGCGTCCGACGGTGATCCAGCCTTCCGGCCAGGTCGCGCCCAAGGAACGGGCCACCCATCCGACCACGGCCGAATAGCCCGGGTGATAGTCGTAGGCGCGGAGAACCTCGATGGGAGGACGTTCGCCGAAGTCTTTGGCCATGCGAAGGTAGATGCATCCGTCGCGGGCGATGTTGTCGGCGCGGAGGGCGTTGACCACGCGCACGGCGCCCAGTGCCCCCAGCATGACCAGCAACCCCAGAATGGCTCCCGCCCGGGATCCCCGCCAACCTGCCACGTCGCGGGAAGAGGCGAATGCGTTCATATGTTCTGGCCCAGAAGCAATGCCCGCGTGAATTTGGGAATGATCCGCTGGTTGGCGAACAGCAGCGGCATCAGCATGTGCAGTGACGTATTCGGCGGCCGGAGATAGTCGGCAAGGCTCTTGCGCCACACGCCTTTGAACGACATCAGCTTGTCCTGGGTCTTCTCGCTGCCCAGCGCCTCCTGGACGACGTTGGCCCCCAGCAGCGCCGACTGCACCGTGGGGTACAGCGTGTGACCGGTGATGGTCTCCACAAACCCCCCGGCCGTCCCTACCAGGATGCATCGCTTGGCGACGTGGGATTCCAGTTCCAGCGCCACCCCGGCCGGCGGGTGCCACACCGCACCGGTGGCCTTGGCGAGCCCCAGCACCTCGGGAATGACCCCCGCTTCCTGCAGCCCCGCCACCAGCGTGGACAGCTCAGAGGCGCGGTTGCCCGCGGCCGCCGATGCCGAAATAACCCGCACGTGCAGCGTGGAGTCGTAGGCAAAGAACAGTCCCAGTTCGCTGCGTTCGGGCAGTTCGGCCACGTGCAGGGCACCGGCGAGTTCCTTCGGTGGGCTCTTGGCAAGGGGCACGTCCAGCCCGGCCACCACCAGTGAAGAACGGGGCACGGTGCGCACCGGCAGCGATAACTCGCCGATGATGTCACTGGGGCGGTCCTGCGCCACCAGCAGCACCCGCCCGACGATGGTCTGCGAGCCCAGCAGTTCGGCGCGGTCCTCTTTCAGTTGAATCGCCGGTGCGGTGGTGGTGTTGCGGACCTTGGCGCCGGCCTTGGTGGCGGCCGACCTCAACGCCCTGGTGAGCTTGTCCACCGGCAGGAGGTACCCCAGGGTAGTTCGCGACTTGTGGGCCACTTCGCGATCCAGGGCCATGCTGTGGAACGCCACGCGGCGGAACTCTCTGGCTCCGCTGCTGCGCTGCAACCCCTTGGGTAGTTCCTTGAGCTTGAAGAAGTCCCGCGGAACCCATGTGTGGAGCGGGCATTCGACCGGTGCGCCCCCGTGAGAGACGACCGCGACGTCGCAGCCCTGCTTGGCGAGAAAGCCGGCCGCCGCGAGTCCCGCCGGGTTGGCACCCAGCACAACTACGTCGTAGATTTTGCTCATGGGGGCCCAAGGTAGCGACCCGGTCGGCATTTGGCAAGAACGCTCGCAGCTTAGAGTTTGTCGGCGAGGTCCTCGTCGCCCAGCAGGACATACCCGCGCCGGATGAGGGCGTGGGTGGCGAGGGTGTAGTCGTCCACGTGCAGGACCATGACGGGGTTCTGGTGGCTGTGCACGGCGAGGGAATAGGCGAAGTGGATGCTCAGCTCGGCGCGCATCAGCAGCCCGCAGACGTCGATAAGCGTTTCCTGCATGGGCACTTCCACCAGCAGGACGCGGCTTTCGGTAAACTGCAGCCCGCTGCGGCGGAGCACCTCGCGGGCTTTGTTGGGCAGCGAGAGCACCACGCGGATGACGGCCCAGTCGGTCGAGTCGATCACGCTGAGGCCCAGCACGCTGATGTTCTCCTCGGTGAAGAGATCCAGCAGTTCACGCAGTTGGCCTATCCGGTTGGCAAGGAAGACACTGAACTGCGTGGCGAACGGTTCCTCGTGTCCGCGGGCGGTCTGGTTGGCTTTCGGTTCCATGGCTCCTTCCAGTATAGGATTCGCCTCGTAGGAAATGGGGCAACAAGTGCCGCTCGAAGCGCATTTTGCACTTGTCATGGAGGCGGCGTCAAAGTAAAACACCGGCCATGAAGCGCCGAGCCTATCTGACAGGGATGTTGGCGGCCGTCCTGCTGACCGGATGCGTCGAGCGGGAGATGCTCGTTACTTCCGAGCCGGCCGGGGCCATCGTGTATATCTCCGACGTGGAGGTCGGCCGAACGCCGGTGAAGGTCAACTTCACCTGGTACGGCGATTACGACATCATGCTCCGCAAGGACGGGTTCGAGACGCTCAAGACCCACGCCAACCTTACCCCGCCGATCTACGAGCTGCCTCCGCTGGATCTTCTCAGCGCTATCGCCCCCTGGACCTACCACGACAAACGCTATCTGCACTTCGAGATGAGCAAGCTCAACCTGCCTGAGGATGAGGAACTCATCCGCCGGGCCGAGCAGATGCGCCAGCGGAATCTCGAACCGGTGAAGGTGAGCAAGTAGCCCGGTTCGCCGACTTGCGATCCGCCGGGGTCACTCCCGGTCACGGCCGGCAATGAAGTCGTTGAATTGTCCCATCGCCTCGCGGAGTTCCTCCATCGCCCAGGCGAGGTATGCTTCGCTGTGAGCGGGCCTTCCGCGTTTCTCGGCGAGCAGTCCCTCGTAGACCGCACCCAGGAAGACCTCGCGTTCCTCCTTGGACAGCGGCGTGGGGCGGTTGCCCCAGCGGACCAGTTCCTCGAACGCCTCACGATGTTTCCCGCTCTTTTCGTACTGGGTCGGCGTCACGAACGTGCCGGGGCGGCGGGAGAGTTGCAGGCCTTTCAGCGCCATCGCCACCGGCTCGTAGTTGATCTCCGGGCTCAGCCGAGCAAAGCGATACTGCTGGACGTATTTGCCGCGGTCCTTGGCAGTGCCGGGTACGTATTCCTCGGTTTCGCGGCTGAAGCGCTTGGAGATGTCGGAGAACATCATCGCCGGGCTTTCGCCTTCTTCGCGGCTGATGATCTCTTCCCGCGCCAGGCGCGAGATCCGCACGGCCCCGTCCTCGTCGCGCACCGGGTCTCCGCCGATGGCGAAGAGGCACTTCATCGCCTGGATGGGCAGCATGCGGTTGCGCACCGGGCGGTGCTGACGGGGCAACTGCAGCGACAGGTGCACGCTGTGGGGCGATATCTGGAAGAACCGCCGCACCTGGTGAACGAACTGGTTGAGCAGCCACGGGTCGTCGGTGATCGGCTTGGAAATATTCGCCTGGATCGACAGGTTCCCCAGCGCCACTTCGAAGAACCCTCGCCGGGGCTGCCCCGACGCCTTGTCGTAATGATCGTCGATGTGCCCGCCCAGCTTCCAGGTCAGCAGGTCGAGCCCGAAGTCCGGAAAGTAGAGGAAGCCATCGTAGCGCAGGTCGCGCACGGCCTGGCCGTTGGGGTCGCGGATGACCCCGTGGCCGATGTTGGAGAACTCCAGCTCGGCACCGATGGGGATGTGTCCGCCGCCGGTATGAGAGGCGATGAAACCCAGGTTCTGCTTGATCGCGCGGGGGTCGTACAGGGCGTCGGCCGCGACGATCGCCCAGCGGACGAAGTCCACCAGGTGGTCGCGGTGGAAGTCCAGGTCGGTCAGGCAGTCACCTACCAGCATCTCCAGCAGTTCAGAGGACGAGTTGAGAATCCGCAGCGCCACCAGCGAGCTGACGGTGCGCTCGTAGTACTGCTTGGAGAAGTGCATGTGGTCCAGCTCGTAGCGGAACTCGGCGCGGATGCGTTCCTCGAACTGGTTGAAGATCACCTGCCGGATCACCATCCCCAGGTAGTTGGGCGCCACGGCCTCGGCCTCGGGGTCGCCGATAATCCGCTGGAAGTCGCGGATGGGCGTCTCGGTGAGGGTGGTGCGGATGGCGTAGTCGCTGATGCCTCCCTGCTCGAAGTGCTTGCGCGTCAGGTCGCGGATGATCGAGCCGTGCAGTTCGCCGACGGCCCGCCGGGCGGTCTGCTCGGTGGTATGGAGATGGTCGCGCTCGGCTTCCAGCAGGGCCGCGTCAATCTTCCTTTCCAGCAGGATCTCCTGCTTGAGCTGGTCGTCGAACTCGTATCCGAAGGCGTGTTCGAGTTCATCGAGTTTGCCCAGGAAGACCCACCCTGTCTGGCTGCCGTTGCGCGTGGTGACCTGGAGCGTCTTGCGGGTGTAGTTGCTTCCCTCGTAGTCGTCCAGCAGCTTCATGGAACTGCGCGGCAGGTCGCGGATCAGCAGTCCCCGGATGCGTCCCTGGGTGTCGGGCACGGCGTAGAGGTAGGTGTTGTCGGGGCTGACCTTCTTGTATCCGTCGAGAATCGCCTCCTCGGCGAGAAACGCGCTGACCCCGTCGACCTCGGCGGTGCTGGTGACCATGCGCTTGCCAAGGACCGCCCGGAAGACCCGGGGGTCCATCAGCGTGCCGTACACGAACAGGTTGAAAGGTCTGCGACGGAACCGTGTGCGAAACGACTTACTCATGCAGCCTCAGCGCCGGATCTCCAGGTAGTGGGGCATCGCCAGCAGCACCCGCTCGTCCTGCAGCAGGTCGGCCAACGTCAGCAGGTACGCGGTACCCTCGGACCGACGAACCAGGGCGGCGAGCATTTGCAGTCCCGGCGCGTCGCTCCAGGCCGCCATCGCCGACGATCCTGCCGAGAACATATCATACATCGTCCGCGGGCGGGGATAGACCTTGAAATAACTGCGCTGCAGTTTCGCCCGGTCCATCGCCAGTTCGATGGCGTCTTTCATGCCGCCCAGTTTATCGACCATGCCGTTTTCGGCGGCCTGCTTGCCGGTGAAGATACGGCCTTGGGCGACCTGGTCGATGTCGATGTCGCGGCCCTTGCGGCCTTCCTTGACCCGGCGAACGAACGTGTCGTACCACTTCTGCGAGATTCGCCGGATGACGGCCTTCTCGCGGTTGGTCCAGGCATCGGTGAACCACAGCCCGGCGTTGCGCCCGCGGCTGGCGGTCCAGGTGGTGATGCCCAACTTCTCCTTGAAGAACCGGTCCATCGTCACCTTTCCGGAGACCACGCCGATGCTTCCGACGATCGCCGCCCGGTCGGCGAGGATCGTGTCGGCCCCGACGGCAACGTAGTATCCGCCGCTGGCTGCCATGCTGGAAACGGAGGCGATGACCGGCTTGGTCTTGGCGCACTCCCGCATCGCCAGGCAGATTTCCTCGCTCGCCAGCGCCGAACCGCCCGGGGAGGCGATGCGCACGATGACGGCCTTGACGTTGTCGTTGCGGCGGAGTTTCTGGAGAATCTTCACCAGCGTCTCCGAACCGGCCGTCCGTCCAAACCACAGCGACTTGGTGCTCTCGCCGGTGGTGATGACCCCGTCGACGTGAACGATCGCGACGGTGGGGTTCTGCGGTTCGTCGGACCGGGGCTTGCCGAACATCATCGACATCATGGCAAACGGGTTGGAGAAGTCCACCTTCGGCCCGCTGGGCTTGCCGTAGTCCTCCGACCAGGTGACTTCGCGGCCGTCCTTGCCGAGACGCCGGGCGAGGCTGTCGCGCCAGTGGATGCGCGGGACCGCCTCGTTCACCAGCCCGTAGCGGACGGCCTGGTCGCCGAACATGGGGGCATTGTCGATTGCCTTGACGACCGCCTTTCGCATCAGCCCGCGGTGCTCGGCGACCTGCTCGACGAGTTGGTCGTACAGCCCGTCCAGCAGTTTGTCGTATTCGTTCTGCAGTTCCTTGGAAGGTTCGGTGCGGGTCAGGGGTTCGGCGGCACCCTTGTACTTGCCGATCTGGATCATCTGGGCCTTCATCCCCAGTTTCTCCAGCGTGCCCTTGAAGAACATCGCCTGCAGTCCCACGCCGGTCACGCTGAAATGCCCGCGGGGTTCCATCGCCACTTCCCGCGCCGCCGAGGCCACCAGGTACTGCGGCGCCGAGGCGTTCTTCAGGAAGGCGTAAACCGGCTTGCCGTCCATCTGAAAGCGACGGATCGCGTCGGCGAGTTCCTGAGCGTGTCCCCAACTGAGCCACAGGTCGTTAATCTCCAGCGCCAGGGCGTCGATCGCTTCGTCGTTGCGGGCCTTGGCGAGCCGTTCGAGCCATTCCTTCAGCGTGCGGTCCTGCTTGTTCTGCTGCAGGAAGTCGAAGTCCGGCTCGCGGGTGAGCACCCGCCCGCTCATTTCGATAACCGCCATCCGGCAGCGGGTCTGCTCTTCGCGACCTTGCTTGTCCTTGGCGTGCTGTCCCGAAGGCCTGGCTTTCCGGACGGGCTTGGCGGTTTTCTTCTGCTCGGCCTTCACCGCGGCGTCGGAATCGGACTCGTCGCCGGCGAGGGCAACGGCTGTCATCGCCGCAGCACCCACCAGCAGGATCGCCAGCGTCTTCAGGGGGCTCAGCGAAAGCGGCGTGTATGCAGTACTCATGGCTTTTTCTCCTTTGCGGGGCTTCTGTGTCATTCTACCCATCGGAGGCGTCGATGTCCGCTTTGCCCGGCCGAGCAAAAACCCTAAAATGGCCCCATGGCCGAGAAGCGAAGCGAACCGATGCCCGTGAAATACTGGTCGGCGGCGGGGCTGGTGTTGACCACCTGGTGCAACGCCCGCTGCGCGAGCTGCTACCTTCGCTGCGGGCCCGCCCGACCTGTAAAGATAGACGTAGATTACTTCTTTTCTGTTTGGTCGGACCTGGTGAAAATTCCCCCCCACGGTTGCCGGGTGCATCTCACCGGCGGCGAGCCCTTCGGCGATTGGGGAGGACTGCTGGCGTTGTGTCGTCGGGCGGCCGATGCGGGTATCGGACCGTTACAGAAGGTCGAGACCAACGCCTTCTGGGCGACCGACGAAGACGTTATCCGCCGCCGGGTCAAGGCATTGGACGCGGCGGGCATGAGGAAGCTGTCCATTTCCTGCGACCCGTATCATCAGCAGTTTGTGCCCCTGGAGAACGTACGGCGCCTGGCGACGGTTGCGGGCGACTTGCTGGGGCCTGCCCGGCTGCAGGTACGATGGGAAGACTGGCTGGAGCACGGATTCGACACGGCCGCTCTCAGCGACGGGGCGAGGCGGGAGCTTTTCGGCGAGTATGCCCGGCAGGGGCGGGACCGCATCAACGGCCGGGCGGTGGAAACGCTGGCTGAATCGATGCATCGCAAGAGCTGGCAGGAATTTGCCGATGAATGCTGCAGAGAGAGCCTCCTGCGGGGCAAGCACGTGCATGTCGATGCCGACGGGTGCGTGACGCCGGGCACCTGCGCGGGGCTGATGCTGGGTAACGCCCGCCGCCAGCCGATCGATGAGATGTGGCGGCAACTGTATCGCGATCACGACGAAAGGCCGATCGTCGGGCTGCTTTCGACGGCCGGTCCGGTCGGACTGGCGATCTGTGCGGCCGAGTTGGGCTTTCAGCCGGACCGTCGGGGCTATGCCGGCAAGTGCCACTTGTGTTATGATGTGCGTGAGTTCCTGCACGCAGCAGGACGGTTCGCAGCGGAGATCGGCCCGGGCTGGTTGTACGCCGGGCGGTAAGTATGAAGATTCGTCTCAGAATCTACGAATGGAACGGATTCTGAGGGGGTCGGTAGGTGGAAGTACCCATATGCAGCAACTACAATTGGTTGTGGAATTTCCGTCGGATCGCTTGACGGACCTGCGAAGCGGGGGTAAGGTTTTCCCACATTTCCGGTCGTCGGAAGACTTCGCGGTTTGGCGTACATGTCCCAAGCGAGACGTAAGATGACCGCTGAACAGACCAATAAGGTAGGGCAGCCGTCGCTGGACACCGAACTCGGCCGTCTGGTGGTCGAGCAGCGACTCGCCACGCAGGAAGAGGTCGACCGCTGCATCGCCGAGCAGGCCTCCGAGCCGCAGGACTCCAGCCGAACCCTTGCCGACGTGCTCGTGCAGAACAACGTCGTCACCCCCGGACAGATCAACCGGGTGAAATCGGCGATCGAGGAGTCCCGCCGCGGGCGCCAGATTCCGGGCTACCAGATCCTCAGCAAACTGGGCTCCGGAGCGATGGCGACCACCTTCAAGGCCAAGCAACTCAGCCTCGACCGCCTGGTGGCGATCAAGGTTCTTCCCCGCCGCCTCTCGGAAAACGCCGACTACGTGGAGCGTTTCTACCGCGAAGGCAAGGCGGCCGCCAAGCTCAACCACGCCAACATCGCCCAGGCGTTCGACGTGGGCGAGGCCGGCGGGTACCACTACTTCGTGATGGAGTACGTGGAAGGGCACACTCTGTACGACGAGATCGCCGCCGGGAAGGTTTTCAGCGAACAGGAGGCGCTGGGGGTGGTTATCCAGCTTGCCAAGGCGCTGGAGCACGCCCACACCCAGGGTCTCATCCACCGCGACGTGAAGCCCAAGAATATCATGATTACCGACGACGGGCAGGTGAAGTTGGTGGACATGGGTCTGGCACGCAGCGTTGCCGACTCGGTGGTGGCCCAGTCCGAGGCGGGCAAGGCGTTCGGCACACCCTATTACATTTCGCCCGAGCAGATCCGCGGCGAGGTGGACATCGATTTCCGGGCCGACATCTACTCGCTGGGCGCCACGCTTTACCACATGGTGACCGGGCGGGTCCCGTTCGAGGGCGAGAGCCCCACGGCCGTCATGCACAAGCATCTCAAGGAAACCCTGACTCCGCCGGACCACATCAACACGCGTCTTTCGGCGGGCTTGGGCGAGGTGGTCGAGGTGATGATGGCCAAGGACCGCAACCGCCGCTACGGTTCCACCAGCGACCTGCTGCTGGACCTGCAGTCCATCGAGAAGGGCGAGCCGCCGCTGCAGGCGCGGAAGAACATCGGCGGTGACGTGCTGAGCGGACTGGCCCAGGGCGTGCAGGAACAGCCCCTGGAGCAGGACCTCGTCGAGTCGCCCGACCGCACCAATACGCTGGTGTTGCTGATTATCATGGGGGCGGCTTTGGCGGTAAGCCTGCTGTTGAACGTGTATCTGCTGGCGGCAGGATAGCCGGACCCGGCCGCCGGTCGGGTTGACATCGGCGTGGGAGGCGGCTTACCATTCCCTGGATTCCCAGCGGGCTCGACGCCTCGCGGCGGCGATGCCTCCATCGCTCCAGGCAGTCACAAGGAGAAGTCGAATGCCGGAAACACCCGGAAGTCTCGAAATCCGCCGCAACGATGATCTGACGATCATCAAGTTCACCGAACGTAAGATTCTTGACGAGATCACCATCACGCGCATCGGCGAGCATTTGCACACCTTGGTTGCCAAGTCTCCCGAGCCGCTGTTCGTTCTGGAGTTCCACAACGTCACGCACATGTCCTCCAGCGCCCTGGGGATGCTCATTACGCTGCTCAAACGGGTGCGGGAAAAGGGCGGACAACTGAGACTGGCCGGCATTCAACCGGCGATCCTGGAGGTGTTCCGCATCACCCGGCTGAACGAGGTCTTCGATATCTACGAGACCACCGAAGAGGCGATGGCGAGCATTCGGTAGCGGAAAATCTGAACCCACGGGAAGCATACTTGGTACAGACTATGGTCATATCATCCGACCTGTACGAGGCGCGCCAGGTCGAGCAGCGGATCCTCGAAGACATCGAACGTCTGGGGTATTCCGAGGCCGATGTGTTCGCCATCAAGCTGGCGCTGGAAGAGGCTCTCAACAACGCCGTGCGTCACGGCAATCGGCTGGACGCCACCAAGACCGTGGAAGTCCGATTCGACGCGGACGAGGCCGAGGCGCGTATCTGCATACGCGACGAAGGCCCGGGCTTTCGTCCCGCCGATGTTCCGGACCCCACGGCCGACGAGAACCTGGAGAAACCCTCCGGGCGGGGGATCATGCTCATGCGGGCGTACATGGACGTTGTCGAGTTCAACGAGTCCGGTAACGAGGTCCGCATGGTCAAGCGGAAGGAGTAGGGGAGCCCATGTCAACGAGGTTCGAGGACACGCTCGACCTGAGGGTGGAGGACCGCCGCGACGCGACGGTGGTTTTCGTGCGCGGGGACGTGAGCATCCTCACCGCCGACAGTTTCGCCAGCCAACTCGAACAACTCCCCGTCGGCAGCAGGCCGCTGGTGGTGCTGGACCTTTCGGAGATGAACTTCATCTGCTCGCGGGGACTGGGCGCCATGGTGACGCTGGAACAGGCCAAACGCAGGAGTGGCGGAATGGTGCGCGTCGCCGGGCCAACCCGGCAGATCCGCCAGTTGCTGATCGCCACGAAGCTCAACAAGGTCCTGCCCATCTACGAGGCCGTCGACCGGGCCCTGATGTAACCGCTGCCCGGGCTACTCGTTCTCGTCCATGCCGGCGGAGATCGATCCGGGGGTGTTGGCGTCGGCCGACACTTGGCGAACTGCCGGGCGAGTGGACGGTTGGCCCGTCGTGGCGGGAGGCTCTTCTCCCGAGTACGCCAGCAACGCACCGGCCGCCAGCAAAGCTCCCAGCGCCAGCGTCCATCCGCCTCGTCCGTGATGCAGCGATCCGTACGCCTTCATTCCAGCCCCTTTCTCTGCGGCGGCACGCGCTTTCAGACGTCGCCGTCGATGCTGTCGTCGAACAGGCTTCCCGGTT
The DNA here is from genome assembly GCA_046539005.1 of Phycisphaerae bacterium. GTDB lineage: Bacteria > Planctomycetota > Phycisphaerae > SM23-33 > SM23-33 > CAZFPT01. The sequence goes on along the minus strand of JBKHHV010000018.1, from coordinate 9,708 downwards.
CTCCGGCGTCCCCAGCCGGAGGGGCGATTCCAAGGTGTTGGTAGGCTTTCTCCGTCACCTGGCGGCCGCGCCGGGTGCGGGCAAGCAGCCCGCATTGCAGCAGGAACGGTTCCACCACGTCCACCAGCGTGTCGGTTTCTTCCCCAAGCGTTGCGGCGACGGCCTCGATTCCCACCGGACCGCCGCGGTACACGTCGATAATCGTCCGCAGGAATTTGCGGTCCAGTTCATCGAGCCCCAGTTCGTCGATGCCTTCCAGCTTGAGCGCCGCGGCGACGATCTTGCCGGTGAGGCGACCGTCGCCCTTGACCTGGGCATAGTCGCGGCAGCGGCGCAGCAGGCGGTTGGCGATCCGCGGTGTTCCGCGTGCCCGCCCGGCGAGGGTCCGCAGCGCGTCGTCGCCGTAGGGCACCCTGAGCATCTCCGCCGACATGCGGCAGCGGTGCAGCAGGTCCTCCACCGACCAGAACTCCAGGTGGTGATTGATGCCGAAGCGCGTCCGCAGCGGCGGGCTCAGCAGCCCCGCGCGGGTGGTGGCGCCGATGAGCGTAAACGGCTTCAGGGGCAGGTTGATCGTCCGCGAGTGCATGCCGGAGTCCACCACGAAGTCGACCTTGTAGTCCTCCATCGCCGGGTAGATGTACTCCTCGACCGCGGCCGAGAGGCGATGGATCTCGTCGATGAACAGCACGTCGGATGGTTCCAGGTTGGTCAGGATGCCGATCAGGTCGCTGGGGCGCGTCAAGGCCGGGCCGGAGGTGACCTTGATCGTGGTGCCCATTTCGTGGGCAATCACGTATGCCAGGGTCGTCTTGCCCAGCCCGGGCGGGCCGTGCAGCAGCACGTGCTCCATGGGCTCCGAGCGCTGCCGGGCGGCTTGGATGGATATCCGCAGCTTCTCCATCAACTCGCCGGTGCCGATGCACTCGTCCAGCGTGGTGGGGCGCAACGCCGCGTTGAAGGTCTCGTCGGCCGAGCCGGTGCTCTGCTGGGATATGATCTTCTCTCGTGCCACGTCGATTGCCTGTGTTGGGTGTCAGCCGGTCATTTGGCGGCGCCGGCCTTGAGACGGTAAACGTGCTGGATGATTTCCTCGGGGCTCGAAGCTTCCGGGGCGATCGCCAGCACGCGTTCCACCAATGCCGCCGCGTCGGCTCGCTTCTCGCCAAGCTGCACCAGCACCGCCAGCGCCTCGCTTGCCGCCTCGGGGAAGGGGATCTCCTCGCCGCCGGCGGTCGTCACGGCCGCCTCTTCCACGAATACGCCGACCTTGTCGTGCAGTTCGGTGACGATCCGCTCGGCCATGCGCGGGCCGATCTCCGGGAGGCTCTTGAGAAACTTGGCATCCTTGTTCTGGATCGCGGTGGCCACCTCGGCGGGGCGCCGGGCCAGGGCCCGCAGCCCCTTGCGGATGCCCACGCCCTTGACGGTGGTAAACACCCAGAAAAACTCGCGGTCCTCCTCGGCCAGGAAACCCAGCAGACGCGGGGTCTGTTGGCCGTGCGAGGGGTCGCCTTCGAGAAAGTGGATCGTGTGAAGCACGAGGTCCTGCCCGAGCCTGCGGCTGAGGCGTTCGACGTCGCAGGCCGGCACGAGCACCTCGTACCACAGCCCGCCGCCGGTATCCACCAGCACCGCGCCCTTGCGGACCTCTTCCAGCCTCCCTGCGATTCGTGCGATCATGGTCTCATCCTGCTGCCGGACGCCGCGCCTTCCGTGGGCGCCTCTCCTGTCGAAGCAAAGCTAACAGCTCCCGAACCGATCTGCAAGCCCCGTTTACAGAACCGCCACCCGCCCGGCACACAGGGCAATCGCCAGCGCGTCGGCCACGTCCGGCGGCGAGGGCAACTCCGCCAGCCCGCACACCGACTGGATCGTCCGCTGGACCTGCTGCTTGGTGGCATGCCCGTTGCCGGTGAGGCTCTTTTTGACCTTCGTGGCCGGCAGGTCGCGCACGGCGATGCCCGCCCGCTCGGCCGCCAGGAGGATCACCCCTCGGGCGTGGGCCATCTGGATCGCCGTCCGCGGGTGGGCGTAGTGGGCGTAGAGCTTCTCCACGGCGATGGAATGCGGCTGGAGTTCCTCGATCAGTTCGGTCAGGTCGGCGTAGATCTGGGCGATGCGGGCGGCAATGCCCCGCTTGCCGCGGGTGCGGATGCAGCCCGCCTCGACGAGGTCGAACGCCGCCCCGCGGAAGTCGACCGCCCCGTAGCCGGTGATGTTCAGGCCCGGATCCACCCCGAGCACGCGATATGCCTCGGTCGTCGTCACGCGTTCATTAAAGCAGAAGCCGCCCGGCGCACGCACGCCAAATCCGCCCGGCTTTCAGGACATGTTGTGGATCGCCGTCTCCATGTGCTCGCAGGCGCGGATGTCCTCGTCGCGGGAGCGGCGGAGCAGCTTCGCCACGTTGCGGCGCACCTCGGGGCGGGCGAAATTCTGCTGCTGCACCTCCCCGCGCGAGGGACCCTCGTAGCAGGCCCACAGCTCCCACATCAGTTCGTGTTCCTTGGCGCAGCAGGCCGCGGCGGCAAGCAGGTCCGACGCCTGGTAGGGCAGGAACCGCGCCGCCATCGCCAGATAGCGCGAGGCGTACCAGCGACCCTCGGCGATTACGTCGGCCGCGTTGGAGTGGGCTTCGAACTTCCGCTCCAGCGGCACGTCCGAGGCCGGCCCGAACTGCACCTCGTCGGAAATATCGTCGGCCCAGGCGTCGAAGGCGGCCAGCCCGTTCGCGCGGCCGTAGGTGGTCTCGGTGCGCATCGCCTGCACGATCCACGGCAGCGACTCGCGGATCGCCCGCGTCACGTCCAGCTCGCCCTGGCGGTCTTCGAGCACGATCACGTCCCAGAAGTTCTCGAACCAGTTACGCTTGCGGAACTCGCCGGTGGGCTCGAACTCCAGCGACTCCCTCTCGGTGGGGTCGTCCTGGAAGAAACTCCAGCCGGTCAGCACCTCTCCGCCTTCGTCGTAGCCGGTAATGAGGCATTCCTCCGGCGGGCCGACGATACCGTGGGCGATTGCCGGCTTCCCGTCGCGGAGGCTCTGGTCGATCAGTCGAAGCACCTGGTCGCGCGCGGGCCCGGGCTTCTCGCAGCCGGTCACGGTCCGGGGGATGCCCAGCGCCTCCAGCGTGTGGTTGAACAGGGCGGCCGGGTCGGGGTGAAGCATCCAGCTTGCGGCGTTGTCGCCGTGCCAGCCATGTTTCCAGCTCAGCCGCAGCGCCGCGCCGCTGACCCCCATCAGGAAGGCGTACGCGCAGTCGACCTGTAGGTCGGAGGCTTGCTCGGCAAGATGGTGACAACCCAGCATCCCGGGCTCGACATACTCCAGGTACGCCCGCAGGCAGGAACACCAGGGGGTACACTCGGGACAGCGGCGGATGCCCAGGTTGTCCGGGCCCTCGTGGAGGTGCCAGGATATCTTCGGCACCGTTTCCAACACGAGCCGCTCCCGGAGCGGTCGATCGGACGCATCAGTCATGTTTCTTACGTCCCCTTTCCAGCACAGAAAACCTGCTGCACGCGCGCAGCAGCACCCGGCCGGGGGCAGGGCACCCGCTGCGACGCTACTTGCGCCGCCAGGTGGTGCCTTCGGGCGAGTCCATGATCTCGATGCCTTTGTCGTCCAGTTCGTCGCGGATGGCGTCGGCCCGGGCGAAGTCGCGGTTGGCCCGCGCTTCGGTGCGCTCGTCCAGAAGCCGGCGGATCTGCTCTTCGGTCAGGTCCAGCTCGGTTTCCTGCATCTCGGCGATACCCAGCCCGAGCACGCGATCCATGCGAACCAGCGTGGCGTAGAGGCGGCCTTTGGACTCGGCCGAGTCTTTCAGCACGCCCCACATCGTCGCCAGGGCGCGAGGCATATTGAGGTCGTCACGGGTGGCTCGGTTGAAGTCTACCATGTACGACTCTATCGGCTCATCGCCCTCGTCGTGATGAGCCCGAAGCTCCAGCACTTCCCGCTTTAACCGATTCATCGCGCTGGCCGATGCGTCGAGGCTTTCCCAACTGAACGCCAGTTGCTGGCGGTAATGGGCCCCCAGCAGGAACAGCCGATACGCCACCGGGTCGTACCCCCGGTCGATGAGGCTCTGCAGCGTGAGGAACTCCCCGTCCGACTTGGCCATCTTGCCGGCCTCGCCCATGGTGAGGAATTCTCCGTGCACCCACCAGTTGCACCACTTGTGCCCCAGGGCGCACTCGGCCTGGGCGATCTCGTTGGTGTGATGCACCATCACGTGGTCGATCCCGCCGCAGTGGATGTCCAGCCGCTCGCCGAGGTACCGGATCGCCATCGCCGAGCACTCGATGTGCCAACCCGGGAAGCCCACGCCCCAGGGGCTGTCCCATTCCATCGCACGCTTCTTGTCCGACGGAGAGAACTTCCACAGGGCGAAGTCGGTGGGGTTGCGTTTCTGGGCGGACATCTCGATGCGGGCGCCGGCCTGGAGGCCTTCGATGTCCAGCCGGGCCAGCTTGCCGTAGTCGTCGAGCTTGCCGGTGTCGAAGTAGACCCCGTCGCCCTCGATGGTGTAGGTGTAGCCCTTTTCCTCCAGCAGGCGGACCTGTTCGATCTGCTCCTGGATGTGCTGGGTGGCGCGGCACCAGACGGTGGGCTCGTAGATGTTCAGGTGCTTGAGGTCGGCCCGGAAAGCGTCCCAGTATTCCTGGGCGATGTCCCAGACGCTCTTGCCCTCGCGGCGGGCGCCCTTCTCCATCTTGTCTTCGCCGGCGTCGGCGTCGTCGGTCAGGTGTCCTACGTCGGTGACGTTCATCACGTGCTCGACGTCGTACCCGCAGTCGATCATCACCCGCTTGAGCACATCCTCAAAGACGTAGGTCCGCAGGTTGCCGATGTGGGCGTAGTTGTAGACCGTCGGCCCGCAGGTGTACAGCCGGACCTTGCCCGGCTCGATGGGGACGAACTGGTCCTTGCTGCGGGTGAGGGTGTTATACAGGGTGAGCGTCTCGGTGCTCATGGTGACCTCGTTGCGTGTAGGGGCGACGCGGCCGCCCGGTGCGAAAACGCCGGATTATAGCGACTGCGTGCGACAGTGACCAGCGAATAGCGAGCCGGCGGGAGCCCGCCGAAGGCTGCACGGAACGCCCGTACTGCGGCATCTGTCGCCTTTCCGGTGGCATTCCTGCCGCACCGGGACCCCTCAGGCAGCGGTGGAGCTTGACTTCCTCCGCCCCGGGCGGGACGATGGGAACCCAGGAGCGGCCCGGTGGCGGAATCGGCATACGCTGAGGACTTAAAATCCTCTGCCCTTCGGGGCTTGTGGGTTCGAATCCCACCCGGGCTATTGCGGGCAGATGAACTCGTACGGGAGGCATCATGAGACAGGTAAGGAAGATCATTGCGACAATGCTCGTTCTGACCGCCGGCGCGCTGCCGGCGACGGCCGAGCAAGGTCGACTCGAGGGCGTTTCGGTCAAGGTGGAAAAGCGCACCTTCCCGGTGATGAACAAGAACCGCCGCAAGCCGCACTGGTCGCCCCAGCAGGCCAAGAAGCTTGTCGGCAAGTCGGAGTACACCACCGAGGTCATCGTCCTGCGGAATCGGTATCTCATGCTGGAGATCGTTCCGGAGTTCGGCGGGCGGATCATCCGCTGCCGGTACACGCCTACCGAAGGGGCCGAGCCGGTGGAGCTGTTCTGGCAGAACGACAAGCTCATCAACGCCTGCAGTTGGTCGATGGGCGGGCTGAAGTGGTCCTTCCCGCACTGGGAGCACGGGCGGAAGCTTTCGGAGACGGCCGGCTACGTCATCCAGCCGGCCGCCGACGGCAAGGGTGTGACCGTGGCGATGGACATGCGCTTCGACCGGTTTCTCACGCCGGCCGAGACCAAACGCTATGGGCTGGCGACCACGCTGCGTCTGTCCCAGGCGGTCACTCTCCGGGCCGAGTCGGCCGCGTTCGACTGGTCGGCGAGAGTCACCAACCCCATGCCGATCCGCTGCGGATTCAAGCTGTGGTACCTGGTCCGTCCGGCCATGAAGGACATCCACTCGCTGGTATTCCCCGCCACCAGCGGAGTCAACCACGGCGCCCCGAAACTGGAGACCTGGGACCCCGACGAAGTCGTCGGCAAGCGGAACCTGGTGTTCTTCGCCGCCGGCCTGACACACCCCTTCGCCGGGTGGTATTACCCGCGGCCGGACTACAACCTGCTGGTCATTGCCGACCGCAGCACTCTGGGTGCCAAGCAGGTGCTCTACACCGGCGACCGGTACATCGAGCTGTGGGGCGGCAACAACGAGGTGTTCGAAGAGGCCGGCCGAATGCTCCCGCCGCTGGCGGCGTATGAGCTGAAGACGCGCATTTTCCCCGCGGCCGGGATCGGCAAGACCGAGTACGCAGACCGACACGTCGCGATCGCCACCGAGAAGGGCGAGGGCGGGACGAGGGTGGAAATGGTTTCTCCGGAGGCGCGGGACTGGCAACTCCATTGGAGTACCAGGAACCGAAGCGGGGCGGTAAAGGGCTCTTCGGCTCCGCGTGCCCCGCTGAAGTTCTTCGCCCGCGGCGAGGGCCCGGTGACCATCGAGTTCATGGACGGCCAGAAGGTGTCCAAGACGGTACAGGTGCCGGTGAAGCGTCCCCCGGCCCTGACCGATGAGGAATTCCGCGCCCTGCAGTTGCGTGTGAAGGGCGAGGACCGCAAAACCGGCGAGTGCATGCCCGGGGGCAAGGGCATGCTCGCGGAACTGACCGACCTGACGGCTGAGCATCATTACAGTCTGGTGCGGGCGAAGGGCAGCTTCAGGAAGGTGCTGCAGACGTCCAACGATCGCCTGGAACTGCTGGACGCCGCCCGTCGGTACATGCGGGTGAGCGACGACTTCCAGACCATCCTGCACGGGCTGGAGAAGGTGCTCGCCAAGCATCCCGTTGACCCGCACGCCAACCTGTACAAGGGCATGGTGCTTCTGGAACAGGGGCACACCGAGGCGGCCGAGAAGCATCTCGCTCTCGCTGCCGACCCCGAAGGCGGGAAGGCATCGCCCGGGCTGACCGGGGCTCACTACCTGCTGGCACTGCGGGCGATGGCGGCCGACAAGCCGGAACAGGCCTTGGGCCGTCTACAGAAGGTCCTGCAACCTGCGGCCGATGCCGGCGGCAAGAAGCCCAGCCGTGCAGAGGATGCCATTGCCTACCGCTACCGGGGCGGAGATGACCCGGCAGAGAAGCTGCAGCAACCCGGCGTAACCCTGGCGGCCGAGCGGGCAAGACTGCTGGAAATTCTCTGCCTCCGGAAGCTGGGCAGGAAGGACCAAGCCGACCGTAAGCTTAAGATACTGCTGAAGATGGACCCGGCGCTCATCGAGACCCACATGCTCGCCGGCAACCGGGAGGCGGTTGAGACGCTCACCCGGCTCAACCCGGCCGGTCGGAAGGTCGCCCGGCGGGTCCTCGCCGACCTGGAGAAGGGCACGTGGCGCGGCATCGGTCGGCCGATGGAGGCGGACCGGAAGTAGCCGCTTCGCGTCGACCGTTACGCAAGTGCCTTCCGCATCTGGACGATGACTCAGGGCAGTAGAGTCCGTATGTCCATATGTTCCGGGAGGTTCCCGTCATGATGTCCTCATCGCGCCTGTGGTTGCTTCCGGCAGTTGCAATTGTGGCTGTGGCAAGCGGTTGTGGTTCGCTCGCCACCAGCGGCCGACTCCTGTCCACCACCGACGAGATCACCCTCGGCGAGCGCATTCGCCCCGAGTTCGAGCGGATGCTCGGTGGGCGGGTGCAGGATGAGGACGTCCAGCGGTATGTCCAGCGCGTGGGTCAGCGAATCGCGGCCGTCGCCGGGCGACGCCTGCCCTACGAGTTCGCCGTTCTTCCTCCGGATGTAGCGAACTACTTCGTGCTGCCCGGGGGGAAGGTCTATCTCACCAAGGGCATGGTCGCAATGCTGGACAACGAGAACGAACTCGCGGCCATCCTTGCCAACGCCGTCGGACACGCCTGTCACCGTCAGCCGGTGAAGTACCTCTTCAAGCGTATGAAAGGCGGGACGTACCTCGCCATCGGAAAGTTGGCGGTTCAGGACCCGCACGAAGACGGGTACCGGACGGCCGTTCGGCTGGCGAGGGAGCTGATCCTCTCCCAGGCGACGCGTCGGGACGAACTGAATGCTGACAAGCTGGCGGTGGAGTACCTCGTCCGTGCCGGCTACAGTCCGTGGGGGTTGCCTGACGTCCAGCACCGCATCTACAAACGCTGCCTCGACGAGCCCAAACCGATGACGAAGCTCTACCAGTCCCATCCGATCAACTACCACCGCATGAAGGTCGCCAAGGTCGCGGTGGAGGTGGAGTACGAGTACTTCACCCGCCGCCCCAGGTCGGACAAGACCGAGGACTTTGCCGCCATTCGCGGGAAACTGGCGCCCAAGACGGCCGCGGCAGAGAATGATCGGGACAAACTTGCCACGAAGTAGTTCTGATTTTGCAGAAAATGCAGTGCGATTTTTCGTTCTGCCCTGCGGTTTTCGGCTTCTCCGCAAGCTCGTCATTTGCCAAGGTCGGGCCATGTCCGCATGACGCATATAGATGCCCCTGGGCTATTTTTTGCGTATAGGGTGAATTACGCAATATTTCGCCGCTCCGTCGATTCTTCCACCCTTCTGGCTGTCACTCTTCAGGCCGCGCATAAAGAAGGCCCCGCCGCGGTTGCGCAACGGGGCTCGGGTGTCTGTTCCTGCCTGCAGCAGGGCGTTACTTGCCCTGGTCCACTCGGCGGTCGGCGACGTTCAACTCGATCTCGCCGAATTGCTCTTCATGGCGACGCACGAGCTGGCTCAGCGTAATCGCCAGCCGCTTGGCCGAGTAGAAGTTCAGAATAATGCGCTCGTTAACGGTAAAGCGGATCTCCGCCTGGGCGTTGGCCTCGGCTTGGGCGGCCTCGGGGATCGGGACGATCTGGTTGATCCCGAAGTCCATCATCACCTCTTCGGCAGTGGCATTGGTGCGGAACGCGTTGGCGTAGGAGGTCCGCAGCTCTCGCTCATCCACGCGCAGGCGTACCTGCTGCTGTCCGGTCTGCTGCCGGGCCTGTTCGTCCAGCGTGGCGTCGGCTGCGGGGGTGTCCTGTGTCTTCTCTTTCGCCATGATCTTCTCCTGTAGATACTTGGAAATGCTTCGGTGCTTCACGGGTCTCGGCCGTTCTCTGGGTTCCATCCGTGAGGCGGGATTATAGCACACATTCGGAAGTTGGCAATCCGCTCTGGGAAGTATCGATTCAGGTAGGTACGACGTAGCATGTACCGATGGGTACGGGAATAACCCTACAGAGGCAACTACACGCAATCTACATTCATGCAGGTCAAATACATTAGTTAAGCCAACATAAATGCTGGACGCGAGGCCAGGGTTAAGGCTGCGCGAAGATCGGTACCGATAAGGACATACGAAAGCGGCTTGTTGACAGTTTTGCATATCGGCCTTATATTTGCATATCGGCCTTATAAGTGTCCGGGTAGAGGTCTGCGGGGCACGTTCGCCAGGGAGGTTCAGGAGTACGGCCCGCGTTATCGTTTGCTGGATACATGTCCATTTGGTTCCGCAGCACCCATCCGTGCAAGCAGAGGGCAGTTATAGGTACGTGCCGATGTGTGTCGGCACACTAAGGAGCAGTCTCTTTTATTTGGAGTGCAGGGGTCGTGCAGAAGGGCAACGAAGGGAAGTTCTATTTCGCTTCGAGTCCCA